>JANOOA010000189.1:0-7401 GCA_031421115.1 Gammaproteobacteria bacterium
CGGGTACCTCACGAAGGTCACACAAAGTATGCTACTGAATCACAATAAACATTGAGCTATTACCACGTCGAATATTCAACAACATGCGTTTGCCGCTGTCTTTGGTGGCGCGCTCCAGCTCTGCAGTGGTGCGCACCGGCTGGCGATTAATTGAGACTATAATATCACCTTTGCGCAGGCCGGCGTTCCAGGCGCGGCTGCCGGGGTCAACGTTGATCACGACCATGCCTTCCACGCGCCGGTAAAGCGGCGAACCTTCTTCAATCGGCGCCAGTGTCGCGCCCGCCAGACGTGGCGCGATGCTTTCCGCACTGACTTTTTCGGCTTCGCCCAATACCAGGGTAATGTTGCGTGGCTTGCCATTGCGAATAATGTTCATGTTAATTTTTTCGCCCACCCGCATCAAGCCCACCGTGGTGCGTATTGTGGCAGCATCGTTCACGGGGCGGCCGTTGACGGTGGTGACAATATCACCCACTTCCAGCCCGGCCTTGTCTGCGGGTGATCCCTTGGTGATTTTGGAAATCACTGCGCCTTGCTGTTCTTCAATGTTAAAGGCTTTAGCGAGGTCGGGAGTAAGATTTTGCATTTGCACGCCGAGCCTGCCGCGTTTTACTTCGCCAAATTCGACCAGTTGACGCATGATGTCGCGCGCCATGTTGGTGGGAATGGCGAAGCCGATGCCGATGTTGCCGCCGCCCGGGGCGTAAATGGCGGTGTTGATGCCCACCAGTTCGCCGCGCAAATTCACCAGCGCGCCGCCGGAATTACCGGGGTTGATCGAGGCGTCGGTTTGAATAAAGTTTTCGTAACCTTCGATGCCAAGTCCCGTGCGCCCCAGCGCGCTGACGATACCGGAGGTGACGGTTTGCCCGAGGCCAAACGGGTTGCCGATGGCGACCACGAAATCACCCACGCGCAGTTTTTCGGAATCGGCGATGGGCAGGGCAACAATATTTTTGACGGGAATCTGAATCACTGCCACGTCGGTTTCGGGATCGGCGCCCACCAGTTTAGCCGTCAGGGCGCGCCCGTCACGCAGGGTGACGGTGATTTCTTCGGCTTTGGCGATGACATGATTATTGGTCAGCACATAACCTTTGGCAGCATCAATAATGACACCGGAACCGAGGCTTTGGGTGGCGCGTTCGCGCGGCGCACCAAAAAAGCGGCGGAAAAAGGGATCTTGTAACAGCGGGTTATCTTCTGATTTCACCCTGCCACGGGTAGAAATGTTCACAACGGCGGGCGT
Organism: Gammaproteobacteria bacterium; assembly: GCA_031421115.1. Lineage (GTDB taxonomy): Bacteria > Pseudomonadota > Gammaproteobacteria > Ga007554. The sequence goes on from JANOOA010000189.1 coordinate 1,253, forward strand.
GACTTTGTCGAGCATCGGCGCCAGCGTCGGCAATATATTGCCCTGACTATCTGCGTCCGGCAATGCCGCCAGGGTGGGCGTGACACTTGTTAAAATCACGGTAAACAGCAGGGCAGCCAGGGATTTTTGAGGGTTTTTCATGGTGGGCGCCTCTAATTCCAATTCTATTTCAAAAATACATTATTACCCCTCTCCCGCCTTGCGGGAGAGGGGGTAAAGTTATTCGCTGAGGACACGCTGGCATTACGCGGCTTGTCGGAAAGCAGTGCTGCCTCGCCAAAGCCATTGCCGGCACTGAGTTCGGTGAGTTCGATGGACTCGCCTTCTCCTTCGTTAGATTCGCCTGCACCTGCAACCACACGCGTTACCAATGCCGTACCTTCATTGAGCATGTAAAAATAATCACCCATATCTCCCTGGCGAAACAAACAGGTACCAGGCGCGCATTTTTCAATCTTGCTGTACATCAAAATATACTCAAGCTGTTCTGGAGCCAGCGATGCCACTGGCTCGAGACGCTTCAGCAAAGCAATATCCATTATCCTCATAATCATTTCCTGAACAGCCAGAACAACAATGTAATCACGATACTAATAATAATGGAGGTGGTAATGGGGAAATAAAAACTAAAATTATCGCGCTCCAGGGCGATATCCCCCGGCAATCGGCCTAAACCTGATTTCTGTAACCACGGCCAGAGCAGGCCCAATACCACCAACACGATGCCGATAATGATGAGTGTGCGGCTCATGACGCCTCCTTCTTAGAACCTGTTCACGATCTCGATCAAGGGAAGAGCGAAGCGAAGGGTTCCCAGCGCACCAGAAGTAGGCGCCTCCAGGCGAGGCAAAAGTGGCCGAAAAAGCGGAGCATACACGGAGTATGTGGGCATTTTGAGGTCACTTTTAACGCCGCGATGCGCCCTTCAGCGAGATCGTGAACAGGTTCTTACAATAATCAAACCCTCAGGCAGGGACAAGTGGTGCCAGTGCCTCACTGACCTCCAGCCATTGATCTTCGATCTGCTGTAATTGTTCCACAACCTGCGCCTGTTTTGCCACAGCTTCTTTCAAACGCGCAGTATTTTCCGGCTGATAACTGGCGGCATCCGCCAACCATGTCTCCAATACAGTTTTTTCTTCATGCAGACGGCTGAGATGTTTTTCAACTTCAACCAGGCGTTTTTCAAGCACGCGGCGCTGCTGGGTTAACAGACGCGCTTGTGCCTTGGCATCCACGGCAGGTGACGTAGTGTTAGGTGTAGGCTTGGCGAGACTTTGCGACACGTTCTGCGTCTGACTTAGCCAGACGCGATAATCTTCCAGATCACCGTCAAAGGCCGTAACACGGCCCTCTGCCACCAACACCAGCCGATCCGCCAGGGTGCGAAGCAGATAGCGATCATGCGACACCACGACTACAGCGCCCTGGTATTCCTGCAACGCCAGGGTCAGCGCGTCGCGCATGTCGAGATCGAGGTGATTGGTGGGCTCGTCCAGCAACAGCAAATGCGGACGCTGCCAGGCCAGCAGCGCCAATACCAAGCGCGCCTTTTCACCGCCGGAAAACGGTGCGACTAAACGCAAGGCGTCGTCACCCGCAAAACCGAATCCTCCCAGAAAACTGCGCATTTCCTGCTCGGCAGCCTGCGGATCAACCTGCTGAATATGCTGCAAGGCATTCTGCGCGGGATTCAACTGCTCAAGCTGATGCTGCGCGAAATAGCCGATACGCAAATTCTGCCCTTCAATGCGCTGACCGTTCAATACGGACAGCTCACCCGCCAGTAGCTTGATGAGCGTGGATTTACCCGCGCCGTTGCGCCCCAGAATGCCGAGCCGTTCGCCCGGCTCCAGAATCAGTTTGATCTGCTTCAACACTACAGCATCATTATAACCAGCATCCGCTTCATCCAGACGCAGCAACGGCGAGGGATATTTAGCAGGTTCACGGAAGCTGAATTGAAACGGTGAATCAACATGCGCGGCGGCAATCACCGTCATGCGATCCAGCGCTTTTAAACGGCTTTGCGCCTGTCGCGCCTTGCTGGCCTTGGCACGAAAGCGTGCAACGAAATCCTGCATGTGGGCAATTTCACGCTGCTGTTTTTCATAAGTGCCTTGCTGCAAAGCCAGACGTTCGGCGCGCTGCCGCTCAAATTGCGCGTAATTGCCGCTGTATAAAGTGATGGTGCGATGTTCGAAGTGTGCAATGGTGTCCACCACATTATCCAGAAAATCACGGTCATGCGAAATCAGCAATAACGTGCCGGGATAACTCAGCAGCCACTGCTCCAGCCACAACACCGTGTCAAGATCGAGGTGGTTGGTCGGCTCGTCAAGCAACAACAGGTCAGAACGGCATATCAACGCCTTGGCAAGATTAAGCCGCATGCGCCATCCGCCCGAGAAAGATTGCACGGGTCGGGTGTGATCCGGCACGGCAAACCCCAACCCACTGAGCAACTGCGCAGCGCGCGCCCGCACCGTGTAGCCACCACAATTTTCATAGCGCGCATACAGCGCGGCAATGTGTTGACCGTTATCTGTCTCCTTCGGCCGCTCCCGGCATCCTGCCTCCCACGGCACTTGCGCGTCCATGCACGTCGCCAGTTGCGCTTCGATGTCGCGCAATTCGGCGTCACCATCAATCACATATTCAATGGCCGGCCGATCTAAAGTCGAAATTTCCTGGGCAACATGCGCAATGGTGAGGCGCGGCGGGATATCAAGATCACCACTGTCGGTATGAATCTCACCGCGCAGCAACGCAAACAAGCTGGACTTGCCCGTGCCATTGGCGCCAGTAATACCGATCTTTTGGCCGGCATAAATAATGAGCGACACATCTTCCAGCAACACCCGGTTGCCACGGCGTAATGACGCATTGCGTAAGGTAATCATGGCGGCAAGTTTAACAGCTATACCTTGTGGGCACCTCTAAACATTCAACAACCGTGATTCCCTGTCACCCTCGCGAAAGCGGGGGAAGGCGGGAATAACGGACTTTTAGAGGTGCCCTTTTGTGCGCGAACGAAAGTTAAATCGGCTCACCACGGCGAATAATACACCTGACAGAGCCAGCATCCAGACGATAATTGCACCCGCCGGAAGATCAAAAAATGCCGATAATGCCAATCCAGCGGCATAACCCATACCTCCCAGCACGTATCCCAGCACTAATCGTAGTGGTGCTCTCTTATAGACGCGTGTTGCCAGTGCGGGAATAATCAGGCTGGCGAATACCAGGTACACGCCCACCAGTTGCACTGAGGCCTATGTGGAACTGTAAAACAGTATTATACTCATAATCCAGCCCCACAGCGCCGTATGCCATGACTCTGCCCATTTCAATCACGACGGCATTACAACATGCCATGCAACACCTTACCCCTGTCAGCGATACGGCGCGCCTGGATGCTGAAGCCCTGTTGGGTTTTATTATGCACTGCACGCGCAGCCATCTGCACACCTGGCCAGAACGCCTGCTCGACGAAGATCAGGCGCAACTCTATAGCGTATTAATAGAACGCCGCGCTACCGGGGAACCGGTCGCGTATCTCACTGGCCAACGTGAATTCTGGTCGATGACGTTCGAAGTCACGCCCGACACCCTGATCCCACGCCCCGAAACCGAACTGCTGGTGGAACTTGCACTACAACGTATCCCCACCAACCGTGCGTGGCGCATACTGGATTTAGGCACCGGTTCCGGCGCAATCGCACTTGCCATCGCCCGTGAACGGCCCAATTGCCACGTCATCGCCACAGACCGCTCCCCCGCTGCCCTAGCCGTAGCGCGCCGTAATGCCGCAACGCTTGGCGTCAGCAACATTGAATTCCGCATGGGTGACTGGTTCACACCATTGCAGGATGATGTCTTTGATGTCATCGTCTCAAACCCACCCTATGTCAGCAGTCTCGACCCGCACCTGAGCCAGTCCGATATACCAGGAACGGCCGACATCCGTTTTGAACCACTCAGCGCACTCGCCTCAGGTATCGACGGACTCGACGACCTCCGCATCATTACAGAGGCCGCATGTCACCACTTAAGCGCCGACGGGTGGCTGCTGCTGGAGCATGGCTACGATCAAAGTACTGCGGTGATGCAGATGCTGCGTGGCCACGGCTATCAAGACGTGGGCCATGTACAAGACATTGCAGGCCTGGATCGTGTAGTCAGCGGACGCAGTGCGCGTTACCCTGAAAACAACACCCCGCTCACAAACGCCGCCGCTGATCCTGAAACGTAAATCCCAACAACCGCACATCCACATTTCGGGTCAAGGCCATCACCTTAAACAACTCACCCATCTCACTCGGCAGCGTGAGTTTTTTCACTTGCTGCATCAGCATTAAATGTTGCCGCACGTCATTGGGATCTGACGCCGCCGTCATTTCATCCAAACCGCTACTTAATAAAAAATACGCCTGCGCCGTAAACCCCGCCACCGCCAACCCCGCCTCACTCGCCACTTCCGCCAGTGTTGTAAAATCAACATGCGCAGTAATATCCTGCAAACCCGGTAAAATCAGCGGATCAGGGTGCGCGCGATGGCGGTAATGACACATCAACGTGCCAGCGCTACGCTGCGCATGATAATACTCACGGCGCGGAAATCCATAATCAATCAGCAGCACCATGCCGCGTGTTAGCAGCGCGGCAATACTACGCAGCCAATCTTCGGCCGCCAAATTAATCTCTGAGATATAGCCCGGCATGAACTCGCCTTGCTCGTCTACCAACGTCGCAATACGCGCCGCTAACCGTACATCGCTTAACGGCCCGTCACGCCAGACAAACTGCCCTGCGCCGTCCACGGATGGACAAGTGCCGCGAGCGGTTACTCCCGGCATCCTGCCTCCCGCGACACTAGTGCATCCATGCACGTCGCAGGATGCGCTGGAGCGGCCGTCCCAGCCCACATAACGCTCATAGCCGTCGCACAGGGAAGAGCGCAAGCGAAGGGTTCTGCCAGTGCCGTCAGAGGCAGGATGCCGGGAACGGCCGCCCTGCTCTGCCACGCCAAACACATGCACCGGCATCGCATCCAGCAACTCATTGGCCAGCACCACACCCTGAAATCCGACTGCAGGCAACGCATCCAGCCAGCACACCCGCCCCGCCAGATGCGGCACCTGCGCCGCCACCGTCTGCTGCTGGCGTTGCCGCAGATCAGCACTGACCTCAAGAATAAAATAATGCCCCGGCAAGCAATCCAGCGACTCCAGCTCGGCCAGCACATCCGCCGCCATTACCCCCGACCCCGCACCCACTTCCAGAATATCGCCACCGCCCAGATGGGTTAACACCTGCTGACACTGCCGCGCCACACAGCGCGAAAACAGCGGCGACAACTCCGGCGCTGTAACAAAATCCCCGGCTTCACCGAACTTGTGTGATCCCGCGCTGTAATAGCCCAAACCCGGCGCATAAAGCGCTAACGCCATATACCGGGCAAAGCTAATCTGCCCGCCACTGGCCGCGATCTCATCACAGATCAGCGCGCGTAGCAGATCACTGTGCGCCTGCACGGCAGCATCCGGGGTGGGTAAGTTATTAAAATTCGGAACAGTCAATGTTGTTTGGTTTCCCCGACAGAAGCAGGTTCGAAAAATAGCTCATTAACGCCTTGCGGCTGCCTTATAGACGGCGTTCCGCTCGCGCTTGCCGACAACAACGATTAGCTCTTTATCGCGGACTTCGTAGACCAGGCGATAGCCGACATTCCGAAGTTTGATTTTGTAGCGGTCTTTACAACCGGAGAGCCGGGCTACCGGAACACACGGGTTCGTCAAACGCTCGGCCAATTTCTTCTTGAATTGGCCGCGCATACTGCTGTCCAGCTTGCCCCACTCTTTCAAGCTGTCTAATCTTTTTCAAGGCCGCAAATCAGCACCTTCGCCTTCTTTTTTGACTGGCACAGGTATCAGGTTGGCGCGATCTACACCCAGCATCAAAACAATCGGGCTGGCAAAGAAAATGGAAGAATACGTGCCGAAGATAACACCAATGATCATCGCCAGGGAGAGGCCGCGCACTGTTTCACCGCCAAAGAAAAACAATACGGTCACCACCATCAAAGTAGTCACTGACGTCATGACAGTACGTGACAAGGTTTGGTTGATGGAAACATTCATAATATC
>JANOOA010000190.1:0-17097 GCA_031421115.1 Gammaproteobacteria bacterium
CTGCCGCCGCAGTGGGCTTGCCGCCCAGTTCTTCCACCAGCACGTCATAACGCCCCCCCGCGCAAACTGTGCCTTGTGCGCCCAAACGTGTCGTAACCCATTCAAAAACCGTTTTACCATAATAATCCAGGCCACGCACCAGCCGCGGATTCACAACATATGCCACACCCGCTGCATCCAGCATCGCACACAGCCTGGCAAAATGTGCGCGTGATTCGTCATCAAGATGATCCAGCAACTGCGGCGCGCCTGTAATTAATGTTTGCATCTGTGGATTTTTACTGTCGAGAATCCGCAATGGATTGGCGTGTAAACGCCGCGTGCTGTCTTCATCAAGCTGTGCCGCGTGCGCAGAAAAATAGGTTACCAATTTTTCACGGTACGCGGCACGCGCCTGCGCTGTACCCAAGGAATTCAGGTGTAATAGCAGATTGTCATACACACCGAGCATGTGCCACAGCCGCGCGGTGATCAAGATCAACTCGGCATCAATATCCGGCCCCACCATGCCGAAGGTTTCCGCGCCAATCTGGTAAAACTGGCGATAACGGCCTTGCTGCGGGCGCTCATGGCGAAACATTGGCCCCTTGTACCAGAGGCGTTGCACCTGGTTATGCAGCAAGCCATTTTCAATTGCCGCACGCACGCAGCCCGCCGTGCCTTCGGGTCGCAAGGTCAAACTGTCGCCGTTGCGGTCAGCAAAGGTATACATTTCCTTCTCAACGATATCCGTCACTTCACCGAGGGTACGCAAAAACAATTCGGTTTTTTCCACGATCGGCAGGCGCATTTCGCTATAGCCATACTGCGTGAGCACATTGCGCACACTGTCTTCCAGCCACTGCCAGTAGCCCGCGTGTTCGGGCAAAATATCGTTCATGCCGCGCACGGCCTGGATGGGATGGGATGCAGGATTAGACATGGGTTACGCAATAACCATAATGTTAGATGACGAGACGCCCGAGCGGTACGGACTCAATAAAACATGGCATTGTACCACTAAGGGACGCAGCCTATCACTCATCTGTATTGGGTTGTTCTGGAGACGGATATCACCAAAAATGTCAAAGCTCAAGACGTGACCCAATGCCGTTCGGTTAATTAATAACATCACATATAAATCAATATGTTAACATGATTATTCTGCGCGAAATGTTGCTTAACCGAACAGCAAGCGTAGCGTGCGCTGCGCGCAATGGTGCGGCATGCCATGACGGTTATGGCAGGGGGGGATTAGCCAATAACACACCATGTATTGTTTGCGCCGGGTTTTAAGTTTTTAAATTAATGGATATATCAGCCATCTGCTTTGAATCGCAGCCGGATCCTCTATCAATCCGCCTTGCCATCTACATAAAACCACCGCCCATCCTCACGCACAAAACGGCTCACTTCATGCCTGCGATAGGCGCGTCCGCCGACTTTGTATCGTGCAACGAATTCGACAATGGCATGCTCGGTATCCTGCTGATCGTGGCGTTTTACTTCTAGACCTAGCCATTTGCTTAAGGCTTCATCCCCCAGGTCAAGCTGAGTTGGCCGAGTGGAAATATGCCAAGTTGCCAGTAAATACTCTTCGCACAACAATGTGTAAGCGGTGTAACGCGAACGCATCAGCGCTTCAGCGGTTGGTGGCATTTCAGCGCCGTCGAGATAACGCCCACAGCAGTCGGCGTATTTTTTATTAGTGCCGCATGGGCAGAGAACATCTCTCATTTGTCACTCGCAATCAGCTTTTAAATGCCTTGTTAAGTTGAGCATCCATGTTCAAGCCACCGTCCGTAGATACACGGACTCGAACACGGACGTGAGCAGCCAAGGTACCAAGTCTTGCATTAACACATAACATCTGTTGGCAATGGTGTTTCAAATGGGTAATATTGAATTGCAAGACTTGGCACCTTGGCTGCTCACGATACGATTTAACGCGACTATGTTGATGTTTGTTGGAAGTGTGAGTAATCCGCATAAAGATCGGCTCCTTTTGGTAGTGTGTGGGCTTGGCGATTTGCAGCCTACCATGTTGCCGGTCTTTTTATTTTGAATCAATTAGTTGCACTTAAGTAAGTGCCATTCGGGTCTGACTCGATTGATTATTAGATTCAGCTCTATTAATTCACTTGCTTAAACTGTTTAGCTAATTTGAGGCTCTGTCCCTGATAATTCGAGTTGATGTCTTGTCCGTACAGAAGTTCTGGCCGAGCTGCCATACGCTCATAGCGAAGCCATCCGACCGTTTGTCCATGCTCGAGCAAGAAGGGTACCTCGTGTGAGCGTACTTCCAGAACCCCCCTGCTACTTCCCGCTTTATTTAACTTGGCATCCCAGCCAAATCCGGGATCAAAAAAACCGGCATAGTGGACGCGGAATTCACCTGCACGGGTATCATACGGCAGCATCTCAGCCGCATATTCAGGCGGTACTGCGATCGCTTCTTTCGTCATGAGGATATAAAATTCATCAGGATCCAATATCAGTGAAGACATTTTGTGAAGTGTGATGGGTTCCCAGAAATCCAATGGATCATAATCCCGCCTTTCCAGGTCAATACGTTTGACATGTTTCTTCGAACGATATCCGATTATGTCGCCTTCCTTGCCGGTGCCTTCCAAATCCACAGTGAAAGGCAATACCCCTGTTTTGATTGATCTCGCGTTTGTCTCGTGGTCACTGGAATCAACAATCTGGCCGTCATCGAGAAGTTTTTTCCATTCTGATGCCGTGATGGGTTTCGCACCCTCTCCTCGTGTGCGACGAAATCTTAGCTGGTTCAAGCGGGTGCCAGTTTTTACCACTACACTGAAACTTCGGGGCGCAACTTCTATAAATAGCTCGCCCTTATAACCCTCGCTTACCTGGTCAAAACTGGTAGCTTCATCGGCAATCAAGCGCGTCAAAATATCCAGCCTGCCCGTTGAACTCTTCGGGTTAGCAAAGGCAGCTACGTCACTTCTTAGATTAATGGATTCCAACAGAGGAATAACGTATACCCGTCCCTTTTCAAGAACAGCGCCCTTGCTAAGATCGATTTTGAAGTCAGCAAACCGTTCATCAAGCTGTTTCATTTTATCGAGTACCCTCATACCTTTGCCGGGAAGAAAACTCGTATCTACGGGATAAGCATAACCACCAAGGCGCAGGTCTATGCTGGCGGGCTGAACTTGGTCATGATCAAGCGGCGTCAGTACCGTATTGATCTCGCCGCTATTCAGCATCTCCTTAATCTTCTGACTTGGTAGGATTCCAGTATAGTCGCCCCCGCGCGTCGGAGCTATCAAACCAGACTTGGCCGTTGAGTCGGTCTTCGTTATCACTTCAATCATCAGATTTACCCTTCTGCACCTTGTCTTGATGTCGCCGTATCAACAATGCCTTGTTCCATTCTGTGTAGCAATCCAACGAACAAAATACACCGTCTTTGAATTGGCCACTTCCAAACTTTTTTGTAATCGACTGCTGACAAGCAGGACAAACCGGACAAATGTTGCGCTCTAAACACTGGCGCAAATAATCTTCTTCATTTTCCGCCATTGGAATCGCCTATTATGTGGGGCTTTAAAAATATCAATAAAGAATTATAACCAAATTAAAATGGTCAAGCCTCAAAGAATCAATGAAGTCAATCTCTAGAAAGCCAAGGTACTAGCAGCCTGTCGGACTTGCATCAACACATAACATCTATTGGCAATGGTGTTTCAAATGGGTAATATTGCATTGCAAGACTTGGCACCTTAGCTGCAGAAACGCCTTAGCGGGCATTTCTATTTGGCGTTGACACCGTTAAAAGAGAAAAATCAAATCTGGCGATAATAGGTTGGATCAGGCAGGCCTGCGCCCTGAAAACCGGTTGCCCGCAGGCGGCACGCATCGCACACTCCGCAGGCGCGGCCTTGATCGTCAGCGGTGTAGCATGACACGGTGCGGCTGTAATCTACCCCCAAACGGGCGCCTTCCTGGATAATCTGGGCTTTGGAGAGTGACAGCAACGGTGTGCGGATCATAATCTGCTGACCCTCCACACCGGCGCGTGTCGCCAGATTTGCCAGCACCTGAAACGCCTTGATGTATTCCGGCCTGCAGTCCGGGTAACCCGAATAATCCACCGCGTTAATGCCTATAAAAATATCGTGCGCCTGCAATACTTCAGACCACCCCAGCGCCAGCGCCAGAAATACGGTATTACGCGCTGGCACGTAGGTGATGGGAATGCCTTGCGTAGGATACTCAGGTACGGCAAGGGAGGCATCCGTCAATGCTGAGCCACCAATGCCCGCCAAATCAAGTTTTATGACCTTATGTTCAACGGCACCCAAGGCTTGCACAAGCTCCGCAGCAGCCACCAATTCAGCCTTGTGACGCTGCCCATAATCAAAGCTCAGTGCATGGCAGGCGAAGCCCTGTGACGTAGCCATCGCCAGCACGGTAGCTGAGTCAAGGCCACCGGAGACTAACACTACGGCTTTCTTTGGGGGCGGTTTTATTTGTGGTTCAGATGATTGCATACATGACGCGGCTATTTACCCGGCGTATTGCCCCACAGATATTTGTGCAACTGAATTTGCAAGCGCACCGGCAAGTGGTCTTGCAGAATCCAGTCAGCTAACACGGTGGCTGATATTTGCTCGTGGCTGGGTGAAAACAATATTTCGCAGCGCGCCGGCAAGTTATAACGCACCATAATATCTTTCGCCCACAGATAATCTTCCCTACTGCATAATACAAACTTGATGTGGTCACGCGCGGTAATATGTTCAATATTGCTATACAGATTTTTATCGGACTCATCAGACCCGGGTGTTTTGATATCCACGATTTTACTCACACGCGCATCAACCGCTGACACATCCAAAGCACCGCTGGTTTCCAATGACACTTCATATCCCGCATCACACAGCGCAGTTAGCAAGACGAGGCAGTTTTTTTGTGCCAGGGGTTCACCGCCGGTCACGGTGACATAACGCGGCGGCACTTGCTCTTCCATGTGCGGCGTATAGTTAGCCACTTGAGCCAGTATGTCGGGCAACGACATGGGTTGTCCGCCCTGAAATGCATAGGCCGTATCACAATATTGGCAACGTAGCGGGCACCCGGTGAGGCGCACGAATACCGTGGGTAAACCGGCTGTGCGTGTTTCACCTTGCAGTGAGTAAAATATTTCGGTGATGCGCAGGCTCATCTTGACTCTGGAGAGGATAAGTATTAATTATGGTCGTTTTTTATTTTCTGCAAGCGTTCAGTGGCGAATTGGGCAACCCGGGTATTGGGGTAACGGGACACAACATCGCTTAATATTTTACGTGCCTGCTCACGTTCGCCCAGTTCATGATAGGCAAACCCCAGCTTGAGTGTCGAGTCAGCCACTTTACTACTGCCAGGATAGGCATTGATGACTTTTTTGAAATGGGTTATCGCTACCTCATAATGCCGTGTAGCGTAGTTGGATTCGCCCAGCCAATAGTAAGCATTACTGGCGAATTCGCTTTTGGGATAATGGGTAATAAAATCCTGAAAATCGCTAATAGCCTGATCATGACGCCCCTTTCTCAAGGCATCCAGGGCACGTTGATACATGACTTGTTCACGGGATATATCAGATGCGTTGGCTGCAGGGGTGGGAGTTGCCATCGACGGGGTGGCCGCCGGGGGTGTCGGCAACGGCGCGGCAATGATGCGTGGCGTGGGAGAAACCACAGACGCGGCATCTTTTGCTGGAGTGGGTTCGGTTTCTTTGGCCGCTAATCCTTTTTCAATCTCACGCAAGCGCCGGTCTATATCAAGATAGGCGTCACGCTGACGTTTTTTAAGCCCGTCAATCTCGTGTGTCTGTAACTCCGCATCGCCATTAAGGCGTTGGGTTTCTGCTTGCAATTTTGTCAACTGCCCCAGCATATCTGCCAAGGCCTGGCTTTCCAGCAATTGCTCCAATCGGGCAATGCGTGCCTCAAGTACTGCCATTTTATCGGGCGTTGCAGGAGCCGCAATAACTGCTGAAGAAGACGAAGGTGGATTTACTATCGGCGCAGCCGCATGAACTCCACTCATTGAGTGCATGCTTATCAATGCCAGAGCCCATGTTACTGCGCACGTAGAAATCCCCATTTTTCCCATAAGATAATAAACAGAAGATTACTTGTGGATCAGTTCAACACGGCGATTTTTGGCCCATGCTGCATCGTCATGCCCCATGTCTACCGGGCGCTCTTCGCCAAAGCTGACAACATCTATCTGCTTTGCGGGCACACCTTTGATCTGCATTAATTGCTGCACCGCTTTGGCACGATTCTCGCCGAGTGCCAGATTGTATTCACGTGAGCCGCGCTCATCTGCATGGCCTTCCAGCGTTACCGTTAGCTTGGGATTTTTAATCAGGTTAGCGGCATGGGCTTCAACAATGGCGCGCCCCTCTTCCTGAATTTCACTGCTATCATATTCAAAGTAGATGGTCTTTTCCGCCAGTAAACCCGTCGCATTTTTTAACGGATCAACCAGCGCTTCCCCCGCGAAATTTCCTTCGTCAGGCGCTGCAAGCACTTCAACACCCGCTGTAGCGGACGTTGCAGCTGTGGAGGGGGTTGCTACAGACGCCGTACGATCTTCTACAGGCGCAGATTTCTGCGCCACCTTGGGCGACGCACATCCTGCCAGCACAGCCACAGGCACCACCACCACCACCAGCAACTTCAAATAACTCTTCATGAAAAAACTCTCCTCACTTTTTGTATGGTTGCTCAAGGTTTAATGCGATGAATACGCGGACCCCACGCAGGCTCACGCGCATCGCCTTCTGTCTGGGTGAGTCGCTGGCGAACAGCGCCATCCAAGGATACCATTGCCAATACGCCGCGATTATTCGCCTCGGTTGCGTAGACAATTATAACACCATTAGGTGCAAAACTCGGAGATTCGTCAAGGCGCGTATCCGTTAAAATACGCAAATCATGGCTGGACAAATCTTGCACAGCGATACGAAAGCGATTCCCTTGCCCATGCACCATCACCAATGAGCGGCCATCTGGCGAAACCACCCCATGCGCATTATAGTCGCCCTTAAACGTCAAACGTTGCGGTTTGCCGCCATTACCCTCACCATTAATGGACACTTGATAAATCTGCGGCCTCCCCCCCCGGTCTGAAGTGAATACCAGACGTGCACCATCTGGCATCCAGCCCGGCTCGGTATCAATCGCCGGACTGTTTGTAACCCGTTGCAGGCTATTATTTTTTATATTTAAAATATAGATTTCAGGATTACCATCCTTGGACAATACCAGCGCCAGGCGCTGACCGTCGGGTGACCATGCCGGCGCGCTGTTAATACCCTGCGAAGAAGCCACCCGGTCACGCTTGCGCGTCGCAAGATCATGAATATAAATTTCTGAACGCCGCCGCTCAAATGAAACATAGGCCAAACGCTTGCCATCCGGCGACCAACTGGGCGACATCAAGGGCGCTGGAGAATGCAGGATCGGAATCGGATTGTAACCGTCGGCATCTGCCACATTCAGCGAATAACGGCTCTTGCCATTCGTCACCACCTCGGTTACATAGGCGATGCGCGTCGCAAAAGCCCCCGGCTTGCCGGTTAAAACTTCATAAATCAAATCACTGATTTGATGCGCGGTGCGGCGCAGCTCTTGCGCGGTCGACGCAATGCTATAACCGGTAATCTGAGTGCCTTTGAAGACATCAAACAACTGAAACTGCACCATGTAACCATTGCCTGAAGGTCGTATCTTGCCGACGACGATATTGGGCGCGCCTAACACCCGCCAATCTGCAAAATTAATCTGCGAGCCTTCGTGTGGCTGCGAGAGCAAGTCCGCCTTAGGCAAGGGCGTAAATGCACCGCTACGATGAAGATCGGCCGCAATAACCTCAGCAACATCCGTCGACAGAGCATCCTGCCCATCCCAGGCAAACGGCACAATAGCGATAGGCTGCGCGCCTTCTGTGCCACCGGTAATTTCGATAGTCAGCGCAGCCCGCGCGGGGTGCGCAAGCGCGATACCCAACAACAAAAGCAACGTAATTTTCCGCAGCATTTAGACCTTATCCTTCAGGTTTGAAAATAAAATTAATTTCACGAAAATAATCAAACAGTGCAATATCTTGCGGCAAGGGCAACGGCGAAGCCTTATAGACCGCCGCTTCTACCGAACGGTCATACGCCGTATCGCCACTACTTTCCACCACACGCGCCAACAGCACTTCGCCTGTGACAGTCAAACGCACCAGCACTGTGCATGACATGCCCTGTCGCGCAGTTTGTGGGCGCAACCAGTTACGCTGCACTTTTTGCTTGATTAGCGCGCTGAACTTGGCCAGCGCCGCATTTGCCAGTTTTTCCCGATCGCTATCGCGGCGCTGCTGCTCTGCTGTAAGCTGTTCCTGCAAGGCATCTTCTTCTGCTTCAATGCGAAGTTTGCCTTCAGCCCGGCGCCTTCGTTCAATCTGACGCTCTGCTTCAACTTTACGCTTTACTTCCAGTTCAGTACGTTGCTTGTCGGCTTGTTTTACCTTTTTGGCTTGCTCGTCCTGCTCTGTTTTCAGCTTTGCTTCACGCAGGGTTTCTTGCTGCTTTTTAATTTTACCCTGATCAATTACCGCACGCTTTTCTTGTTCTTTTTCCTTGATTTCTTTAATGCGTTCTTCCTGCCTTTGTTCTATACGGGGTTCCTCAAGAAGCTGTTGTTCTTTCAGCGTCTGCAAGCGCTCGTTTTCCTGTTTGCTCTGCTCAGCCTGTTGTCGTGCGCGCTTTTTTTCAACCAGTTGCGAGTCATCAATAACCACGGCGTTCATGGCTTGGATTTGTGGTTGCGCGGTTATTTTAGGCGTCCAGTCCAGGCTCACCCCGAGCAGGGCAATGAGCGCCACATGCACCAGAATTGCGTAAATTAGCGCAGGTGTGGTTGAGAATTCTTTGGTAGTCATGCGGACGGGTAGATTCCAATCACCGGTTCAGGATTGTGATTATTTGGAGGCGTTATCGGCAGGCTCCGTCACCAATCCCACACTTTCCACACCGGCTTGCTTCAACAACGTCATGGCCCGGACGACCTTGCCATAACTCACATCCCTGTCACCACGCACCAACACCTGAATCTTGGGCTTGCGTCGCAGCACCGTAGCAACCCGCTCTTTTAATGCCTCCGCACTAATTCCCTTACGTGTATCGTCACCAATATTCAAATGATAATTTCCTGCGGCATCGACGGTGACAATCAATGGCTCGTCACTGGTACTTTCCACCACTTCCGCATCGGCTTGCGGTAACTCCACTTTGACACCCTGGGTAAGCAAAGGTGCGGTAATCATGAAGATCACCAACAGTACCAACATTACATCAATGTAAGGCACCACATTGATTTCGGCCATGGGGCGCTTGCGAATCCGTTGCCGTGCCATGCGTTAAGCTCCCCCGCTTTGATGCGCATGACGCTGCAGCAGTGTGGAAAACTCTTCAAGAAAGGTTTCGTAACGGTTAATCAGGCGCTCCACATCGTTGTTATAACGATTATAGGCAATCACCGCCGGAATCGCCGCAAACAGCCCCATGGCGGTAGCAATCAGCGCCTCGGCGATGCCCGGCGCGACCATTGCCAGCGTGGCCTGATGCACATTACCCAGGCCGCGAAATGAATTCATGATGCCCCATACCGTACCAAACAGGCCAATATAGGGACTGGTGGAACCCACCGTCGCCAAAAACGGCAAATGCGTTTCCAATGCGTCGATCTCGCGGCTCAACGCCACACGCATGGCACGTTGCGCGCCTTCCAGCACCGCCATCGGCTCGGCACCGGTTTGCTTGCGTAATTGCGCAAACTCTTTGAAGCCCGCGCCAAAGATTCCTTCCAGACCGGATAAAGCACTCTGCTTCTGCGTAACTTCCCGGTACAAACTATTTAAATCGCTGCCTGACCAAAATCGCGTTTCAAATGCAATGGCTGTCTTACGTGCATTTTTCATCGCCGTCCATTTACGAAAAATCATGGTCCATGACACCACGGATACCACCAGCAGCAGCAACATCACCAATTGCACTACGACACTGGCGCTCACCACCAGATTAAACAACGACAAATCAGCAGTCACGAAACGTCTCCAACAGAAAATTTTTCAAGAATCAAAGGCGGGATAGTACAGGGGCGCATAGTCGTGCGATCCACACAGGCACAATAATACGCCCACTACAGCACAACACCGGCGCTTGAGGGTGAGCGACCGGCATGAGTATGTCTGCAACACGCCGTGCCACCTGCTGCTCAAAGGTTACACTGGCTCGCCCACATTGCGCCACCGCCACGCTCACATCGAGCGTATCATTGAAACATGCAGGTTTAAGATACTCAATGTGTGCCACCCTAACCACGAAGATGATCCCTTCGTTGGCCAGCAGCCTATCCTGCTCAATGTCCAGACTCCGCAACCACTCACTCCGCGCCCGCTCCATGAACTTCAGGTAATTAGCGTAATAAACCACACCACCGCTATCCGTATCTTCATAGTAAACCCGTATAGGCCATTGTTGTGATGCGCAGCCAGACAAACCCCCGGTTATTTTTTAGCACAATGAACACACAATAATATTATCATGAACAGGCTTATATGGTAGGCCTAAAACGCGGGGGACATCCGTAACGGGTAGCGCCTAAACTTTTTTTAAAGGCAAAAAAAATGCGGCTTATGCAGCCGCGCAAGGGGGATAAAACACTGGATCTGTCGTATTTTCAAAGTTGAAAAAAGACAGGGAAACTCTCGTTAAAAAAACCATTACCCGCCTATGGGTGCCTTCCCTTTCAGCAGAGACTGGAATGCCGCATACTCAGCCGCATTCAACTTACCATCGCCATTAGCATCTACTGCAGAAAATTTTTCCGGAAGCCCAGGCACCTGCCTGGCTTCAACAAGTGTTATAAAGCCATCCACATCAAGATCAAGCTTGACGTAATCAGGCATGGTTTGCTGAGCATCGCCCATGATGCCTTGAGCAAATGCAGCTCCCGAAACAATCAACAACCCAATTAGTGCCCAGTTCAACAATACATTTTCTCTATGGTACGCAAACAGCGTCCTCTTCTTCCGAAAAAGTGGTCTATCCATTACATCACCCTCGTCACTTAAAGCGCTTTGCTAAAAAGGTGCTTCATAAAACCCACTGAAGCTACATAAAATAATATTGACCCGATATGTTTGAGCAGACTCAAAATCCTTCTTGGAAATCTGCAAACTCGGTTTCCCCAATTATCAAGCAAAACAAACCAGAAACCTGACAGCTTGATTCAATTACTGCCTTCACATAACCAACATAAAAACCCCATCCCTGGGAAAACATATACTTCCTGAAAATATGGGTAAATTACCCATCCTTGGGTGCTCTAACATCCTTGCATTACAAGTTAAGCAAAAGTTGTGCCATAAAATATTATGTCATTAACTATCAATAAGTTGTTGCTAATTAATGGGGCAATAACGAGGAAACGAAAGAGCGTCGACCGGAAAACATACAAAGAACGTTGCCATATTAGGACACAATTTTAAGTAGATTTAATATCTATATGATTTTAAAGTTATTTTTACGTCTCTTTTTGGAGACATCACCTTCATGTCACGCAGGGGGCGCCAGGTTCTCGCCAATGCAGACAACTTGCTACAACAATTGGCAAGAGCAGAAACAAGGGCGGGCGCAGACCAAAAGCATTACATAATCGCTCATCCGTCGGCACACTGGTGGAGCACTTACGAACAAAGAGTGACTTATTACCACGTTGCGTACTAAAATCCCCTCTTGATTCCAATTTCAATAAATAGATGCTCCTCCTGTCATTCCGCGCGCGGCGAGGAATCTTGAGATCCCCCCGCTTTCGCGGGGTTCGAAATGACAGACAGGCTTACTTTCGATGCGATAATTGCCCAACCTTGCCAAGGCTGCTTTACACTTTAATTTTGTATTTACTCACACCACTGGTGCTGCTGCGCTTGGCGTGGCGTGGGTTGCGTGCGCCTGCGTATTGGCGACGCTGGCCGGAGCGGTTTGGGTTTTTTGCGCCGTGCATGGATGCACAAGTGTCGCGAGCGCAGGATGCGCAGGAGCGACCGCCGCACACGGATGTGCAAGTACCGCCAGAGGCAGGTCGAAAAAATGCTCCTGCATTTTCGACACTTCCGCCATCCATGGCGGTCGGATGCCGGAAGCGACTGGATGCACCTGCCAACGAAACGCTGTGGATACACGCGGTATCAGTGGGCGAAACGCAGGCGGCGCTGCCGTTGATCAAGGCATTGCAACAGCGCTACCCGCACATGACGCTGGTAATAACCACTACCACACCTACCGGTTCAGCGCGGGTACGCGCTGCCTTAGGCGACTCGGTGTTTCATGTGTATGCGCCGTATGACCTGCCCGGCGCGGTGCAGCGTTTTTTGCAGCGCGTCCGCCCGCACATGGCGATTATCATGGAAACGGAATTGTGGCCCAATCTCATTCATGGTTGCCAGCAGCGCGGTATTCCGCTGATAGTGGCGAACGCCCGGCTCTCGGCGCGTTCCGCCGCAGGCTATCAGCGCGTTGCCGAACTCACCCGCGAGACGCTGCAGAACATCACGGTTATCACCGCTCAGGCGCAGGCCGATGCGCAACGCTTTATTGCGCTGGGCGCAGACCCGGCGCGGGTGCGCGTTACCGGCAATATCAAATTTGATATTGCACCCACCGCCGATTTACAGCAGCGCGCCGCCGCGTTACGCCACACCTGGGGCATACACCGTCCGGTATGGATTGCCGCGAGCACCCATGCCAACGCGATAGACAGCGAAGATGAGCAGGTGCTCATCGCATTTGCAGCGGTGCGCCTCACCCTGCCTGACGCGCTATTGATATTAGTGCCACGCCACCCAGAACGCTTCGCCAAGGTAACTGCGTTGTGTCGTAAAGCGGGCTATAATGTGCGGCTGCGTAGCGAACAAAAGCCATGCGACGCCAGCACCGATATTTATATTGGCGACAGCATGGGCGAGTTAATGCTATTTTATGCGGCGTCCGATGTCGCATTCGTCGGTGGCAGCCTGATTCCTCACGGCGGCCACAATCTGCTGGAACCCGCCGCACTCGGCATCCCGGTGATTACCGGCCCCCACACCTTCAACTTTGCCGACATCAGCCGCATGCTGTTGCAGGCAGATGCGGCGCGTCAGGTAAATAACGCCGCAGAATTGGCGGCAGCGGTGATCACCTTTTTGAAAAATGACACCTTGCGCCGCGCTACGGGCGAAAAAGGCCGACTGCTGATAGAACAAAATCGCGGGGCATTGGAGAAACTTTTGATTATAATCAGGGAATATTTACTATTTCCGATAGACTGAATCTTCACCCACTGGCCGCGTTTTGAAGCGCCGATGCACCCATAAATACTGCTCTGGAATACGCCGCACCTGGCTCTCAAATAGCGCATTGATGCGCGCCGCATCCTGCCCAGCATCTCCCACAGGAAACCCTTCCAGAGCAGGCTGCAGGGTAATGCGATACCCGCTGCCATCAGGCAAACGCTCAGGAAATAATGGGATAATCGGCGCGCCACTGATACGCGCCATTTCGGCGGTGGCGGTCATGGTGGCGGCTGGTATACCAAAAAATGGGGCAAACGTGCTGTGCTTGCCTGCATAGCTTTGATCAGGGGCGTACCACAATGTGTTGTTATTTTTCAAGGTGCGCAGCATGGCGCGAATATTGCCGTGTGCGATAAGCACCGCATCATGATGTGACAGCCGTGCCCGCCGCATTACCTCTTCAAACAGCGCATTCTTGTGCTGACGATAGGTCACATGCAACGCAACCTGCGTATGCAGCAGCGTGCCAATCATCTCCATGGTTGTAAAATGTGCAATCAGTAATATCGCCCCCCTCCCCTGCGCCAATGCCTGTTCCAGATGCTCCAAACCCCGCACCTGCACCAGTAATAAGCGCAACCGCGCGGGCGATGCCCACCAGCACAGTGCAGTCTCCATCAAGGCCATGCCAAGGGATTCAAAATGCCTGCGCAGCAAGTCTTCACGCTGGGCAATGGTGAACTCAGGAAAACACAGTGACAGATTCACCGCTGCAACATGCCGCCGCTCACCCGGCAATGCACCCATCACCCGGCCCAACATGCGCCCCAGGCGCATCAGCCAACGATAGGGTAATTGCGCCAGCGCCCATATGATGCCCAACCCTATCCAGGTGAGCCAATAACGGGGAACAAGGAAACGGGGGGCCGGAAAACGTGTACTGGTCATGATAAGGGCTATAAATTACTAAAGAAAGCAGATTTTAGCGCACTTCCCACACATACGCCTACCTTTCAAGATTCAGAGGCGACAACTAGTAGTCAGTCCACAGGGGGTCTGTGCGCTTCCGGGCTTCGGCCCGCCGAATACGCCGCCACCATCAGCCAGACCAGACTCAGGCCGAACACCGCGTCGCGCATGCCGGCGTTAACGACAGTCGCCAGTGTCGCGACGAGCGCCAGCGCAAGCCCGAGGCCACCCCACACGGATCGCTGCCGAAAGCTGACGGACAAAAACTTGAAGTATGCCAGGAACAGCAACACCATGGCGGGGAAGCCCGACTCGGCAGCAAAAAGCAAATAATCATTATGTGGATTGTTAGAGCTTGTGCCCGGACTGACATCCAACCACGCCTCCCAGGCTGCGCGCCAAGTCCCCGGACCTGCTCCAAACAATGGGTGTTCTGCGGCCTGCCACAAAGAGAACTTATAGAAATGGTAGCGCAGCCCCCAGCTGGAAGTGGGGGCGCCACTCTTCGCATCCGCAAGCAGAGTCTGTACGCCCTCATCAATTCGGCCACTGACACTGCTTGATGCCAGGTAGGCGCCGACGGCCAGGGTCAACACGACGATGACCGCCAACAGCCAGGATCGAACACTGCGATAACGGTGCAAGGCGACTCCCATCAAGACAATGGGCAGCACCAACATGGCAGTTCGCGACTGGAGGTAAAAAACCACGGTGCTTAGTCCGGCCAGGAAGGCCATCAACGCCACAGCCAGCACCAGCCTCCTCCATGAGGCCGACATGTCAGCGCCAATCTGTTTAAACCAAAGCAAGCTGGCAAAGCCGCAGCCGGTAACGGTCACCATGAGCAAGCCGGCTCGTATGGACTTGTTGTCCTCGTACACCAGAACACTGATCAAGCCCGGCCAGCGCGGCGCGCCACCCACGGTGACATCAACGAGGAGAGCCAACAGCATGACACCGGCGAGCACGGCAAAACCGACCAGCGCGGCACGCGCCTCACCCGGCCAAAGCATCAAACCAAGCGCAATCGTGAGTACAAAGCGAACGGTGTGGAAAACCATGGTTTCAGCCAACTCGCCGCGCGGGCCGACGAGGTAGGAGAGCAGGAACCAGCCGATAAAAAAGGCAGGGAACAGGAACATCCCGCTGCTTCTCGCTTGCGCCCAACGCGCGCTGCGGTCCGGCGCAAGCAGCAAGCCTGCTACCGTAAGCAGCAGCGCGAGATAAGCGAGACCCACAGGAAACCAGGTCGCGGCGCCCCACAGGGCTGCTGCCCCAATAACTAAACGTGATAATTTGGGTGCCGCATCGGGAACGTGCAAAACAGCGTCTGTACTGGCATTGATCGTTCCTGATACGCCGGTAATGTGATTTTTCAAGTAGGCCAACAATCGGTTCACTTGCGGGCCTGCATTTCCCAAACCAGATGCGATCTTTTCATCGTCATTGCATCAAGAAGGTGTAACGCCAATCGACCGACACTGGGTGGGCTTGCTTCGTAGTTGCCACGAATGTGAATCCGGTTTTGGCGCAACAACAGAAAATCGCCATTGAAACCATACATGCGCCCCTCCAATCGCGGATGGGTGAAGTACCGATGCGTCTTGCTGGTAATCACGTTCACGTGTGTCGGGTCGCGAAAACTCTTCTCGTGCGGATAAGCCGGCGTTACCGCGTAAAGAAGCCCACCCGGTTTGAGAACGCGCCAGATTTCGTTCATTAATTCAATGAATGGGAAACGCGACGTTCCCCGTGCATGGTCAAGACTAACGCGCGGGACATGTTCAAAGAAGTCGTAGGCCGACACTGAGTCGAAATAGGCGTCCGCAAACGGGATTGGCGCCAGGCTCAGGTTTGCCGCGGCAATTTCCACCACGCCGTCAATCTTCAGGCCAGGACGAATATCGATGCCATAGAGTTCATCGCGGCCGTAGGGGTTGCGCGGTTTGGTGCCGCAACCAATATCCAGATGTCTGCTCGGATTTGTACTCACGCTAATTTTCCATTCAAACTCGTAAAAGGCAATTCAACATTTGTCGGTCACAACTCTTCCACCCCTCAGAAGTGGTCCGGTCGACCCAGACGGTTGTTGGTGGGATCAAGCTGCACGGTCATTTATTTCTCTGCTCATCTGTTGCTGCGGTCTTGCCCAAAGAATCGTTGTCCCACACTGTGGCGTACACCGCAGCCACGCCTTCAGCCTCACGCTCGACCGAAAACATTTGCTCGACCCGCTGCCGTCCCAGGCGCCCCATCTCGGCGGCGCGGACAGGCTCCTGCATCACGCGTCGCAACGCCGCTACCAGCGTGCCTACATCTTCCGTTGGAACCACATGCCCGGTCACGCCTTCAGCGACGATGGTTTTGAACGCGCCGGTGTCGCTGGCCACCACGGCACAGCCGCAGGCCATGCCTTCGAGCGGCGTCAGGCCAAAGGGCTCGTAGCGCGGGCAGGCCACGGTGACCAACACGTTTTGGTACCACTCGCCCACGGCAGCGGGTGCAACTTCGCCCAAAAACACAATGCGGTCTGACAAACCCTGCGCCGCAATTTTTTGCACCAAGGCTTGTTTGAAGCCTTCGTGCTGCGGCTGGCACAGGCCAGCGATCACGGCGGTGTACGCCGGGAACTCGGGCAGCAGTTGCAGCATGGCGTCCACATAAATGTCGCTGCCCTTGTCGGGCCGCACACGCCCAAAAACACCGACACCGTATAGGCCTGGCAACCCCGTTCTTTGCCAGACCGTGCGCTTGTTGTCCGGTGGCGAGAAGCGCTCCAGGCTGATGCCATGGGGAACGATG
>JANOOA010000191.1:0-23905 GCA_031421115.1 Gammaproteobacteria bacterium
TTAGGAGAAACACACAATGAAAAATACACTTACCGCCCTATCCGCATCTGTCGCTATCGCCCTTGCCTGTTTGGGAATGCCCGCGTTGGCCGAACCGGAGGCTCACATGATGGTGACCCCGGCTGACCTTAAATGGGCTGACGTTTCGTCACTGCCGCCTGGAGCTAAAGTCGCCGTGATCGAAGGTCCACTGAACGAAGCGGTGGCATTTACCTTCCGCCTGAAGTTTCCCGCCGACTATAAAGTCCCCGCCCATTGGCATCCGGCCATTGAGCATGTCACGGTGATTTCTGGCACCTTCAACATGGGCACCGGAGACAAGCTGGATTCGTCGAAAACCAAACCCTTGTCGGCTGGTAGTGCCGCCATCATGCAGCCCAAGACCAATCATTTCGCGTGGACTAAAGAAGAAACCATCATTCAGGTTCATGGTGTTGGGCCGTGGGCCATCAATTACGTTAACCCAGCGGATGACCCAAGAAAAAAATAGTGAGGTGACGAACGGGGTTTTGAATTGACGTTTTCCGCCTAACCCTGCGTTCAAGCGGGACTGCCGCAAAAGCGCGGCGCCCCTTAGCTCCACGTTGGTCACGATAGGGGATGCGGCACCCGTAGTGCCCCGTAGCAGCGGATGATTTGGAGCCAAGTAGCTCATCCACGATGAATAGTGGTCAGCGTGCGGGTTTCTCTGGTATAATCCCTTTTTTATGCGCATTCCGGTCAGCGCACCTCTTTTCGCGGTCATCCTCTCTTAGCCTCGAACACACACTTACAGGTAGCGCCTAGACCGGCCCAAACCTGCGTTTTGAGTAAACCAGTTGGGTAGGCTCGTCCAGGAGCAAACATCGTATGTCATTTACTACCCTCGGCCTGTCGGCCGAATTACTCCGTGCTGTGGCCGAAAAAGGCTATAGCGAGCCCACCCCGATTCAGCTTCAAGCCATCCCCGTGATTCTCGAAGGTCGCGATGTGTTGGGTGCGGCACAGACCGGCACTGGCAAAACGGCGGGGTTCACCTTGCCGTTATTGCAACGCCTGAATGCCCGGCCACCCGGCGAGGGTCGGCGCGTTATTCGCGCACTGATCCTCGTGCCCACGCGTGAACTGGCGGCACAGGTTGAAGAAAGTGTTACCACCTATGGGAAGTATCTGCCGCTAAAATCGCTGGTGGTTTTCGGTGGCGTCAACATCAATCCGCAGATCAGCGCGCTGCGCAGTGGCGTGGATATTCTGGTGGCGACACCGGGACGTTTGCTGGATCATGTCGGACAAAAAACGCTGGATTTATCGAAAGTTGAAATTCTGGTGCTTGATGAAGCGGATCGTATGCTCGACATGGGCTTCATTCGTGACATTCGCAAGGTGTTGGCGTTGTTGCCCAAAAAGCGCCAGAACCTGTTGTTCTCCGCCACCTTCTCCGATGAAATAAAGACCCTTGCCGATGGTCTGTTAAATGCGCCTACGCTGGTTGAAGTAGCGCGCCGCAACACCGCCACTGAGCTGGTGTCACAAGTCGTCCACCCGGTTGACCGTGAGCGCAAACGCGCACTGTTATCATTCCTGATCAGCTCACACGACTGGCAGCAAGTGCTGGTGTTTATGCGCACCAAGCATGGCGCGAATCGTCTGTGTGAACAACTTGAGCAGGATGGCATCAGCGCCTCAGCGATTCACGGCAATAAAAGTCAGGGTGCGCGCACCCGCGCATTGGCTGAGTTTAAGCAGGGCACCGTGCGCGTATTAGTGGCAACCGACATCGCCGCGCGTGGCCTCGATATTGATCAGCTACCGCACGTTATTAATTATGAGCTGCCTAATATTCCCGAAGACTATGTGCATCGTATTGGTCGCACCGGCCGTGCCGGTAATGAGGGCGAAGCGTTGTCGTTAGTGTGTGTGGATGAACATGCCTATCTAAAAGATATCGAACGCCTGATGAAGCGCGACATACCTAAAGTGGTTATCGCAGGTTATGAACCGAATCCCTCGCTAAAGGCGCAGCCTATTCCTAATGGGCGTGGCAGCACACCGCGCCCTGCACGCACGGTTGATGCGGCGCGGCGCAATACTAATCACAGCGCCGCCCGGCCGCAAACGCAAGATAACAAGCCAAGGCGTACACCGGGTGTTGCCGCCAGTGACGGTAATCGTAGCGCGCAGCGTCCCGCACCGGCACGTCTGCGTGGCGAACGTGAACAGCCTGCCTTGCTAAAGCGTAGATAAGACCTAAACTTTATTCTGGAATAATAACGTGATCTCAACAGCCAACATCACCATACAATTCGGCGCCAAGCCCCTCTTCGAAAACGTCTCGGTTAAGTTTGGCAATGGCAACCGTTACGGCCTGATCGGCGCTAACGGTTCGGGCAAATCCACCTTTATGAAGATTCTTGGCGGCGATCTGGCGGCCACGTCGGGTTCAATTTCGATTGATCCCAACGAGCGCTTGGGTAAATTGCGCCAGGATCAATTTGCCTTTGAAGATTTCACCGTGCTGGATGCGGTGATTATCGGCCACGCGGATCTGTGGCGCATCAAGAGCGAGCGTGACCGCATTTATTCAATGCCGCATATGAGCGAAGAAGACGGCATGAAAGTGGCCGAACTCGAAGTTGAATTTGCCGAGATGGATGGCTATACCGCTGAGTCGCGTGCCGGTGAATTATTGCTGGGTGTGGGCATTCCGCTGGAACTGCACAATGGCCTGATGAGCGCCGTTGCGCCCGGCTGGAAGTTGCGCGTGTTGCTGGCGCAGGCTTTGTTCGCCGATCCTGAAATATTATTGCTCGATGAGCCTACCAACAACCTCGACATCAACACCATTCGCTGGCTCGAAGGCGTGCTGAACACACGTGACAGCACCATGATTATTATCTCGCATGATCGCCATTTTCTCAACAGCGTCTGCACTCACATGGCCGATCTTGATTACGGTGAAATACGTCTCTATCCCGGTAATTATGATGCGTATATGACAGCATCGACGCAGATACGCGAGCAGATGTTAAATAATAATGAGCGCAAGAAAGTCCAGATCGCCGAGTTGAAAACCTTCGTCAGCCGTTTTTCTGCGAACGCTTCCAAGGCCAAGCAAGCGACATCGCGCGCCAAGCAGATCGACAAAATCATTCTCGAAGACGTTAAGCCCTCCAGCCGCGTGAGTCCGTTTATTCGCTTTGATCAAGATAAAAAACTTTATCGTTTGGCTCTGGAGTTGGAGGGGTTGAACAAAGGATTTGCTGGAAAGCCGCTGCTCAAAAATCTGAATCTTGTTATCGAAGTGGGTGAGCGGGTTGCAGTGATTGGGCAAAACGGTATCGGTAAAACCACACTCTTGCGTACCTTGGTCGGTGAAACGACACCTGATAGCGGCAAGCTCAAATGGTCAGAAAATTCGACGATAGGTTACTTCGCACAGGATCATGCCACGGATTTTGCCGAGGACATGCAGCTGTTCGACTGGATGCGCCAATGGGGCAAGCCCAGCGACGACGAGCAAGTGACGCGCGGCATTTTAGGGCGGCTATTATTTTCCAATGACGAAATTTACAAATCCGTCAAAGTCATCTCTGGTGGTGAGCAGGGCCGTATGCTGTTTGGCAAGCTCATGTTGCAGCGCACCAATATTATGATTATGGATGAACCGACTAATCACTTGGACATGGAGTCCATCGAAGCACTCAACCTGGCGCTTGAAAATTACCCGGGCACCTTGATTTTCGTCAGCCACGACCGCGAGTTCGTATCATCCCTTGCGACGCGCATCATTGAGTTAACGCCACAAGGCGTGATTGATTTCAGTGGTAGCTATGATGAGTATCTGCGTAGCCAGGGTGTTGAAGGTATGGCGCAACTGCCTGCAAAAGTAGCCAGACAGTAAACAGGGCGTCCCTGATAACCATCATTCCCGCGAAGGCGGGAATGATGGTTGGTGAATTTTTAGAGGCGCCCAACAGTGCGGTTGGCAGTGAGACGGATCCGGTTCCATCTGCATTCTGCGGGTTGATTTAATTCGCGCAAGTGTATGTAGGGTGTCAATAAGCGCAGCGCATTGCGCCAGCACAACAACAGCTTACAACTCCATCATCTCAAAATCTTCTTTGCCTGCGCCGCATTCCGGGCAGCGCCAGGTGAGGGGTACATCTTCCCAGCGGGTGCCGGGGGAGATGCCTTCCTGGGGCAAGCCCCTTGCTTCGTCATAAATAAAGCCGCAAATAACGCACATATAGGTTTTCATTGTCGTGTTCCAGTGCCCGCAAGTCGGGTATTCTCTAAAAAAATGGGTTAATCCATTAATGCAGTGGTAAAATCCCATTTTACCAACACTTTGTCCGAAGGGTTTGTAAATTCGGGTGAGGCGAGATCTGAGGCTATCCCGCTTTCAGTTTATTTTCTTTATATTTATTTAGGGGGAGCCAAGCGCATGATGGATGAGCAGCCTGTTCCGGTGGTAATGGTGTTCGCCGGGTGTGATGCGACGGGTGGGGCAGGGATTCAGGCCGATATTGAAACTCTGGCGAGCATGGGATGCCATGCGGCGCCCGTTATAACGGCCACCACAGTGCAGGACACCCAGGGCTTGCAGGGTTATTTTCCTGTTGACTCCATGCAGCTTATTGCCCAGGCGCGCGCGGTATTGGAAGACATGCCGGTGGCCGCCTTTAAAATCGGCATGTTGGGCAGTGTTGCCAATATTGAGGCCGTGCATACGCTATTGCAGGATTATCCTGGTATCCCGGTGGTGCTTGATCCGGTGATTACGGCGGGAGGCGGTGGCGAGCTGGCGGATGACGAGGTGATGGAGGCAATGGTGACGCTGCTGTTCCCCTTGACCACGGTGCTGACGCCCAACAGCCTGGAGGCACGCGCCTTTGCGCCGGAGGCAGATACGCTGGACGCGTGTGCGCAGGAGATTCTGGAGTGCGGCTGCGAATTTGTGTTGATCACCGGCACCCACGAAAATACGCCTACCGTAATTAACACGCTGTATGGCAACCGCCGCCAACTGGAAGCGTTTTCCTGGGAGCGGCTACCCGCCAGTTATCATGGCTCGGGATGCACGTTGGCGTCGGCAATTGCCGGCCTGCTGGCGCATGGCATGGAGCCGTTTACGGCGATTCATGAGGCACAGGAATATACCTGGGAAACGCTCAAGCATGGCTATCGTTTAGGCATGGGACAATACCTGCCGAACCGCTTGTTCTGGGCGCGCGGAGCTGACGAAAAAGACGAATAACCCCGGAAACGCTTAAACACTTACCGTTCGCCCTGAGCCTGTCGAAGGGCTCTGGATGCGGAGCGGGTGGTTCGACAGGCTCACCACGAACGGCTAAACCGAACAGAATTGGGATAAGTATGCGCTTGCGCGGCTTGTATGCGATTACTAATGGGGACAAGTCCCCGGACTTGCTGGAGCGTGTTGCAGCAGCGATTGCCGGTGGCGCAGCGGTGGTGCAATACCGTGATAAAAGCGCAGATAACATGCACCGCGAACGCGAAGCAGGCAATGTGCTGGCGGTATGTCGGGCGCATGGCGTACCGCTGATTATTAATGACGATGTGGC
This sequence comes from Gammaproteobacteria bacterium, assembly GCA_031421115.1. GTDB lineage: Bacteria > Pseudomonadota > Gammaproteobacteria > Ga007554. The sequence continues at coordinate 5,565 of JANOOA010000191.1, forward strand.
GCTGGCTGCCACGGTGGGTGCCGACGGCGTGCATCTGGGGCGCGACGATGCGGTGGTGCGCGAAGCGCGGCGGGTGCTGGGCGCGGCGGCGATTATCGGCGTGTCCTGCTACAATGATTTCGATCTGGCGGTGGCGGCGCAGCAGGTGGGTGCCAGCTATGTTGCATTTGGCCGTTTTTCTGCCTCGTACACCAAGCCTGATGCTGTGCTGGCGAGCCTTGATTTAATTCGCCGGGCCAAGGCGCAATTGTCCATTCCAGTCGTGGCGATAGGCGGCATCACGCCGGATAATGCCGCGCCGCTGATTGACGCCGGGGTGGATATGCTGGCGGTGATACACGGTATTTTTGGCCAGGCCGATCCTGAGCAGGCGGCACGGCGCTACACCCAATTTTTTGCACAGTAAGGAATCATCCATGACACGATCACACGAATTATTTGTTAAGGCCCAGCGGCATATCCCCGGCGGTGTAAATTCGCCGGTGCGGGCGTTTCGCGGCGTCGGCGGCGAGCCGCTGTTTCTCAAGCGCGGCACTGGGCCGTATGTGTATGACGAAGATGATCGTCGTTACATTGATTATGTCGGTTCATGGGGGCCGATGATTCTGGGTCACGCCCATCCTGACGTGATCAAAGCTGTAGTCGAGACTGCCGCCAATGGCCTGGGTTTTGGTGCGCCCACCGTAATTGAAACCACCATGGCCGACTTATTATGTGAGTTGGTGCCGTCGATGGAGATGGTGCGCATGGTCAGCTCCGGCACCGAAGCAACCATGAGCGCGATTCGTCTGGCGCGCGGCTTCACCGGACGTGACAAGATTGTCAAATTCGAAGGCTGTTATCACGGTCATTCCGATTCGCTATTGATAAAGGCGGGTTCAGGCGCACTGACCCTGGGCGTGCCCTCCTCAGCGGGCGTGCCGCTGGCGTTGGCCGAACACACTATCACGCTCAATTATAATGATCTGGCGCAAGTCGAAGAAGCCTTCGCCCATGTCGGCCAGCAGATCGCCTGCATCATTGTTGAACCCGTCGCGGGTAACATGAATTGCATCGCGCCCTTGCCGGGTTTTCTCGAAGGGTTGCGCAAGATCTGTGACGATTACGGTGCCGTGCTGATTTTTGATGAAGTGATGACGGGTTTTCGTGTCGCACTGGGTGGCGCGCAGCAATTTTATGGCGTCACGCCCGATCTTACCACCCTGGGCAAGGTGGTCGGCGGCGGTTTGCCAGTGGGTGCATTCGGCGGCAAAAAAGCCATCATGCACCACATCGCACCGCTCGGCCCGGTGTATCAGGCCGGCACCTTGTCCGGCAACCCGGTGGCGATGGCGGCGGGCCTTGCGACGCTGAAGCAGATCATGAAGCCCGGTTTCTTCGAATCATTATCCACCATGACGCAACGCCTCACCGAGGGTTTAGAAGCGCGCGCCAAAGCCGCCCGCATTCCCCTGTGTACCGCGCAAGTGGGCGGCATGTTCGGCGTGTTCTTCACGGATATACCTGAGGTGCAATCGTATGCCCAGGTGATGAACTGCAACGTCGATCGCTTCAAGTTGTTTTTCCACGGCATGCTGGAACAAGGCGTATATCTCGCGCCTTCCGCATTTGAAGCCGGCTTCGTTTCAGCGGCACACAGCAAGGCAGATATTGATGCGACACTGGATGCGGCAGAGCGGGTGCTGGCGGGGTTGTAGTGGTTTGTGGTGACCTGCGAGCGCGCAGCGACGCGACACTGAAGGCGTTGCCTGCTGGTTTATCGAGACCGACTACAACGAAAAAGTCTGGGCATCGTTCAACAGCGACATCTCGCGGCCATTTGAGCATCCATGCGCAGCGGAAGGTAGAGCAATGCGCCAGGCAGGATGCGCAAGAATCGCCAGGGAGCAGTTGCCGAGCGATCTTAAGCTTGCTTAAGCCCCCAATTTTTTCTTCAGCAGTTCATTCAACAAGGCCGGATTAGCTTTGCCCTGCGTGGCTTTCATCGCTTGCCCGACGAAGAAGCCGAACAGTTTTTCCTGTCCACTGCGGTATTGTTCGAGCTGTTTGGGGTTGTTGGCGATAACGGCGTCAATGGCGGCATCAATCGCGCCAGTGTCGGTGACTTGCTTCAAGCCTTTTTTCTCGATCACGGTATCTGCGTCGCCTTCGCCGTTCCACATGGCTTCGAATACTTCTTTGGCAATTTTGCCGGAGATGGTGTCGTCGGAGATGCGCTGGATCATGCCGCCCAGCATATGTGCGGTGACCGGGCTGGCGGTGATGTCGAGATTAGCCTTGTTCAATGCGCCGGATAAATCGCCCATTACCCAATTAGCGGCGAGTTTGGCTTCGCCATCGGATGCCTTTTCGGTGGCCTCAAAAAAATTGGCGAGTTCGCGGCTGACGGTGAGCACGCTGGCATCGTAGGGAGTGAGTCCGTATTGGTAAACAAAGCGCTCACGTTTTTCGTCGGGCAATTCAGGTAGGGTTTTGCGCGTTGCCTCAATGAAGTCATCATCCAATATCACTGGTAATAAATCCGGGTCAGGGAAGTAGCGGTAATCCATCGCTTCTTCTTTACTGCGCATGGAGCGGGTTTCGTCTTTGTTGGCATCGTATAAACGCGTCTCTTGTATCACTGTGCCGCCGCGCTCAAGCAGATCAGTTTGCCGTTCTATTTCGTAATTGATGGCGCGTTCCACAAAACGGAACGAATTGATGTTTTTGATTTCTGCGCGCGTGCCAAATTTCTCCCGGCCTTTGGGCCGCATTGAGACGTTGGCGTCACAACGGAATGAGCCTTCTTGCATGTTGCCGTCACAAATTTCCAGGTAACGTACCAGCGAGTGGATTTTTTTCATGTAGGCGACGGCTTGTTTGGCCGAACGCAAGTCGGGTTCTGAGACGATTTCCAGCAGCGGTGTGCCGGCGCGATTCAGATCAATGCCGGTGAGGTTGTGAAAATCTTCATGCAATGATTTTCCTGCATCTTCTTCCAGGTGCGCGCGCGTGATGCCGATGGCTTTGGTGGCGCCATCCTCGAGTTGAATTTCCAGTTTGCCGTGAGCAACGATAGGCAGCTCGTATTGACTGATTTGATAGCCTTTAGGTAAGTCCGGATAAAAATAATTTTTGCGCGCAAATACCGAGCGTGGCGCAATTTTGCAGCCAGTGGCCAGGCCGAACTTCACCGCCATGCGCACCGCTTCGGCATTCAATACCGGCAGCACGCCCGGCATGCCTAAATCAACTGCGCAGGCCTGCGTGTTGGGCGCCGCGCCATAAGCCGTGGCAGCGCCTGAAAAAATCTTGCTCCGCGTAGCAAGCTGCGCGTGAATTTCAAGACCGATGACGACTTCCCATTCCATTTTATTTAGAATCTCTTATATTATTGAGCCACGGAGAAGAATATTTTTGAAAATCGCTGTGTCCTGCGTGGTTAATTATTTAAACCCTTCTGGTACGCGCTGATGCCAGTCTGTTACTTGCTGGTATTGGTGCGCCGCATTTAACAGCCGCGCCTCATCAAAGTAGTTTCCGATAATTTGCAATCCCACCGGACGCTGGCCGATAAAGCCTGCTGGAATTGACATGCCGGGCAGGCCGGCAAGATTGACGGCGATGGTGTAGATGTCGGATAAATACATGGTCACGGGGTCAGCGAGCTTTTCGCCCAGGTTAAAGGCAACCGTGGGTGATGTTGGACCCATGATCACGTCTACGCGTTTGAATGCCTGCTTGAAATCTTCGCTGATCAGACGGCGTAATTGTTGTGCCTTGGCATAATAGGCGTCGTAATAGCCAGCCGACAGCGCATAGGTGCCGATCATGATGCGGCGTTTGACCTCGGTACCAAAGCCTTCACCGCGCGAGCGTTTGTAAAGATCGGCAAGGTCTTTGGGATCTTTGCAGCGATAGCCAAAGCGCACGCCGTCGAAGCGCGATAGATTCGATGAGCATTCGGCGGGCGCGATGACATAATAGGTCGGCACCGAGAGCATGGTGTTGGGCAGCGTGATCTCGACAATCTCCGCACCCAGTGCGCGGTATTGCTTAATGGCATCGTCGATTACTATTCCCACTTGCGCATCCAGACCGTCACCAAAATATTCTTTGGGCAGGCCAATTTTCAGGCCTTGCAATGAGTTATTTAAAGTGGCGCGGTAGTCCGGCACTGGCGTATCCACGCTGGTGGAGTCTAACGTATCAAAGCCCGCCATGGCACCGAGCAATAAAGCGCAATCTTCGGCACTGCGTGCCATTGGCCCCGCCTGATCAAGGCTGGAGGCAAACGCGATCATGCCGTAACGCGATACGCGGCCATAGGTGGGCTTGATGCCGGTAATGCCGCACAGTGCAGCGGGTTGACGAATCGAGCCGCCGGTGTCGGTGCCGGTGGCGGCCGGAGCCAGGCGCGCGGCAACCACCGCCGCCGAGCCGCCTGACGAGCCACCGGGCACAGCGTTGAGATCCCACGGATTGCGCACTGCGCCGTAGTAGCTGGTTTCGTTGGACGAGCCCATGGCGAATTCATCCATGTTGGCCTTGCCCAGCATCACCGTCCCCGCTTCTTTCAGCTTGATCACGGTGGTGGCGTCATAGGGCGCAATGAAGTTATCGAGCATTTTCGAACCGCAGGTAGTTTTCACGCCCAGTGTGCAAAAGATGTCTTTCTGAACAATGGGAATGCCGGTGAGCGGCCCCGCTGTTCCATTTGCGAGACGCGCATCGGCACTGCGTGCAGCGGTCAGGGCGTACTCGCCAGTCAGCGTAACCAATGCATTAAGCTGCGGATTGAATTTTTCAACACGCGCCATAAAAGCGCGCATCAACTCTTCGCTGGAATATTTTTTGGCGTGCAAGTCAGCGGATAATTCAACGATGGTTTTATTGTGCATGGTTTTTTTGCATGAGGTTATGAGCAAGAAATTCGCATATCTTAGATAAATTTTTTTGATTATCCCACGTTGCCGTAATTATTAGAACCCAATGGTAATCAATTGTTAGCAGTGGCGCTGCATTTTCATGGGGGAGGAAGACTTGGCATGATCTGTGCCGAAGATACACCACAGATAATAATTCATCATTCCTGCCACCGAGCGTTGTAATTTGGGGCGAGAATGACGGGCGTTTGAATTTTTAGAGGTGCCCTATATCCATTCTTGTAAAATAGCCCCGTGAACATCCGGGGCTATTTCTTTCCCGCAGATTATTACTCAATTACCTTCGGCACCAGATATAATCCAGCCTCCACTTGCGGGGCGATGGATTGAAACAGCGTGCGCTGATCAACTTCTGTCACCTCATCAGCGCGCAGACGCTGCCTGGCATCGAGAGGGTGCGCCATGATTTCTACGCCGGTGGTATCGACGGCGCTCATCTGCTCAACCAACTGGAGGATGTTGGACAAATTATTAGCATATAGAGGAATGTCGGCCTCTTCGATCTGAAGTCGCGCCAAGTGCGCAATTTTTTCAACATCTGACTTGTTTAGGCTCATGAAATTTACTCGTGGTACGATATATACAATATTAGACCAGAAGCTTAACATATTCTTAATATGTTAAGGGGGCTTGCTCAAAAGGCGCCCCATTGGTAGATTACGGCATTTTTTCGCAACCCCCATCATGGAACGAACGACACATGTTTAAGCGCATACGCGGACTCTTCTCCAGTGACCTTTCAATTGATCTTGGCACAGCTAATACACTGATTTATGTGCGGGGGCAGGGCATTGTGCTCAATGAACCTTCAGTTGTGGCGGTGCGTCAGGACCGTGGGCCGGGCAGCCCCAAGACCATCGCGGCGGTGGGCACCGAGGCCAAGCTGATGATTGGTCGAACCCCAGGCAATATCACCGCCATCCGCCCGTTAAAAGACGGCGTAATTGCTGACTTTACGATCACTGAAAAAATGCTTCAGCACTTTATTCATAAAGTGCATGAAACGCGTTTTTTTCGCCCCAGCCCCCGCGTGCTGATCTGCGTGCCGTGCGGTTCCACCCAAGTGGAGCGGCGTGCCATCAAGGAGTCGGCGGCAGGCGCGGGCGCGCGCGAAGTTTACTTGATTGAAGAGCCGATGGCGGCTGCGCTGGGTGCGGGCATGCCGGTGGGTGAAGCCAGTGGCTCAATGGTGCTGGACATCGGTGGCGGCACGACCGAGGTCGCCATTATCTCATTGAACGGCATTGTTTATGCGGCGTCGGTGCGTATTGGTGGTGACCGTCTTGATGATGCCATTATAAATTATGTGCGCCGTAATTATGGCACGTTGATTGGTGAAGCCACCGCTGAACGTATCAAGATCGAAATTGGCGCGGCCTATCCCGGTAAAGAAATCCGTGAGATTGAGGTGCGGGGGCGCAATCTGTCCGAAGGTGTGCCACGCAGCTTCACGCTTAACAGCAACGAAATTCTGGAAGCCTTGCAGGAGCCTTTGGCCGGTATCGTGGGCGCGGTGCGCACGGCGTTGGAACAAACCCCGCCCGACCTGGGTTCAGACATCGCCGAGCGCGGCATGGTGCTCACGGGTGGTGGTGCGTTATTGCGTGACCTTGATCGCTTGCTGACGGAAGAAACCGGCCTGCCCGTGGTCATCGCCGAAGACCCGCTCACTTGCGTGGCACGAGGTGGTGGCCGCGCCCTGGAGATGATCGACGAAGGTGGTGGCATGGATTTGTTTGCATCAGAGCAACATTGAACGTAAAGGCGCCGACGCTGTTCGGCGCCTTTCTGCTGGACTGTTCCCATGGGATTTTTAATTCAAGAGGCTCGCCATTAAACCCCTATTTATACAGGGACCTTCAATCACCCTCCGTTTGGTGGTGTTGGCGCTTATTTCGTTTGCATTAATGACTGCGGACCATCGCCAGCATTACCTGGAAGGTGTGCGCACAGGCTTATCAGCCGCCGTGTATCCGCTTTATTATGTCATTAATCTGCCGATTGTGGCCGGCGGTTGGGTAGATTCAAACTTCACCACACATCAGACACTGAAAACAGAAAATGACCGGCTGCACAGCGAACATTTACTGCTTAAAGCGCAAGTGCAGAAACTGGCGGGGCTGAATGCAGAAAACCGCCGTTTGCGTACCCTGCTGGAAGCTTCCACCAACGTCAGTGAGCGCATCTCGGTTGCGGATATTGTAGCGGTGGATATAGACCCTTATGCACGCAAACTGGTGATCAACAAAGGACGGCGTGAAGGTATTTATGAAGGCCAACCGCTGATTGATGGCGCAGGTGTTATGGGCCAGATCATCAAAGTCGGCGAGCCTTCCAGTATCGCCATGTTAATTACCGATATCGGGCATTCCCTGCCGGTAATGTTGAATCGTACCGGTTTGCGCGTGATTGCCGTGGGCATGGGCGCATCAGGTGAGATGGATTTACCGCACCTTCCTAACAGCACCGATATTAAAAAGGGGGATGTATTGGTCACGTCCGGCCTGGATGGACGCTTCCCCCCCAATTATCCGGCAGCCATCGTCACCTACGCTGAAAAAAAATCAGGGCAACCGTTTATGCAGGTGCGTGCCATACCTGCGGCGCGCCTGGAACATAACCGCGAGGTATTGTTGGTATGGCGAGCGCAGGATGCGCTGGAGCGGCCACTGAGAAGCACACTGCCAGAAGCTACTCCCGCGCAAGGTAAAGCGCCAGCATCGACGGCACCCAACAGTGCTGGCGTGACAACAAAACCCTCTACACTGGTCAAGCCCTTGGTCAAGCCCCTGGCAACGCAGCCCATACCGCCAACGGCTGCACCGCCCGCCAAACCCACGCCGGCTGCTATCAGGTGATAGCTATGACACAAATGCATACGACGCCCGCGAGCGGCTGGCTGATTTTTACCAGCTTTATGGTAGCTTTCGTGTTAACGATTATTCCTTTGCCGAACGACATAGAAGCGTTTCGTCCTGAATGGGTTGCCCTGGCGGTAATTTATTGGGCATTAGCCCAGCCGCAGAGCGTAGGTGTCGGTGTCGCCTGGATAATTGGTTTGCTGCTTGATATCGTGCATGGTGCGGTGTTTGGTCAACATGCGCTGGGCATGATCTTTGTGGCGTATATTGTGGTGTATTTACACCAACGGATACGCACTTATCCGTTATGGCAACAGTTATTGAGCGTCCTGATGCTGGTAATTCTTTATAAACTATTATTGCTATGGATTTTTGGTGTGATTGGACGGTCATTAGATGTATCTCTCTACTGGTCGTCGGTGCTGACCAGTGTGCTGCTCTGGCCGTGGCTGTCATCGCTATTGCGCAGGCGCACAGCGGTACAACGATAAATAGTGTATTGCTATGTCCAGACCCCTCCTCAAAGACTATTTCCATGAAAGTGAGATGCTCAACAATCGCCTGATTGTGGCGAGCGTAGTTATTGTGATACTGACGTTCGCCGTTATTTCTCGCTTGTTTTATTTGCAGATTTTAAGCTACGGCCATTACACCACGCTATCGCAGGAAAATCGCATCACGCTGGTGCCGATTCCCCCGCAACGCGGCGTAATCTATGACCGAAATGGTATTGTGCTGGCACAGGATGCCCCAGCATTCAGCATCGAAGTCACGCCCGACAAGATCGAAAATATAGATGTCATGCTTCAGGCGTTAGGGGAAGTTGTGAGTCTGTCCGATCGTGAAGTAAAGCGTTTCCGCCGCGAGTTGAAGCAAAAGCGCCGTTTTGAAGCAGTACCGCTACGGTTTAATCTGAATGATGAAGAAATGGCGCGTTTTGCTGTTAATCGTTATCGTTTTCCGGGGGTCGAAATTAAAGCACGCATGGTGCGCTATTATCCCTTGGGTGAGTTGGGCGTGCATGCTCTGGGTTACGTGGGGCGCATCAATGAAACAGAGCAGAAAAAGCTCGATACCAATTACAGTGGTACCACGCACATCGGCAAATTAGGTATAGAAAAGGCCTACGAAAATGTTCTGCATGGCACTGTGGGTGTTGAGCAGGTTGAAACAACCGCTCAAGGCGATGCGATGCGTGTGCTGGGGCACATCTTGCCCGTGGCCGGTAAAGATATTTATTTAACGCTTGATATTAACTTACAGGCGGTGGCTGAAGGTGCCTTGGGCGGCAAGCGTGGTGCTGTGGTGGCTATCAATCCAAAAAACGGTGAGGTATTGGCCTTTGTCAGCACGCCCAGTTATGATCCTAATCTGTTTGTGAATGGAATTTCTTCTGAAGATTATGACGCATTGCAAACCTCCTTGGACAAGCCGTTAATTAACCGCGCCCTGCAAGGACAATATCCCCCCGGCTCTACCGTCAAGCCATTTTATGCCTTGGCGGGGTTGGAATATAACAAGATCAAACCGGGCGACATGGTGTCGTGTCGTGGTTATTTTCAATTGCCGGGTCTGGCGCATCGTTACCGCGACTGGAAGAAAGAAGGGCACGGCGCTGTCAATCTTGATACGGCGGTCGCGCAATCGTGTGACGTGTATTTCTATACGTTGGCGCAGACGTTGGGCATTGAGGCTATGGCAACCTTCATGGGGCAGTTTGGCCTGGGTAAAAAAACCGGCATCGACATACCGGGTGAAAAGCTGGGTGCGATGCCTTCATCAGCATGGAAGCGCAAAGTACTTAATCAGCCGTGGTATGGTGGTGAAACGCTGATCGCGGGTATTGGTCAGGGCTATGTGTTGACGACACCCTTACAATTGGCGGCCATTACCGCCACGTTAGCTAACCAGGGTTTGCAAATGCAGCCGCACCTGCTGCGTGGTACGCATGATCTGGGCAGCGCTACCATGGTGGCGCAAAAGCCGGTTGCCAGCAATCGGGTGCCAGTGGCGAATGGTGAAAACTGGAATGCAGTGATTAGCTCCATGGTCAGTGTAGTGCATAACCCGCGCGGCACGGCGTATGGCATTGGCGCGAAGGCACCGTATAAAATTGCGGGTAAAACTGGTACGGCGCAAGTGGTAGGGATTAAGCAGGGCGAGCGGTATAAAGAAAGCGAAACACCCGAGCGATTGCGCGATCACGCGTTATTTGTGGCATTTGCGCCTGCAGAAGATCCGCAAATTGCAATTGCTGTGATTATAGAAAATGGTGGTCACGGTAGCAGTGCGGCCGCCCCGGTTGCGCGCACAGTGATGGATTATTACCTGCGCGATTTAGTTGAGGCGGCGCATAACAAGCAAAGCACCGCAATACCAGCGCCGGTTTCTGCAAAGACGCCTGCAATCTTGTCGGCGCCAGTGATGCCACCGCCCCCTGTTACTTCAGGCTCATCATTATGAGATCGTTGCCATGATTCACAAAGGGTCGAGAGGCATGCCCGTGTATACCAGAGCTAATAGCCAGGGATTCTGGCTCAGGTTAATGCGACGCATTCATGTCGACATTCCGTTGTTGTCGGGCTTGTTGCTGTTATCGCTGGTGGGATTGGTTATCATGTACAGCGCGGGTGGACAAAGCCTGGAAGTGTTGGGTCGGCAGGTAGTGCGTTTAGGCTTGGCGTTTACCGTGATGATTGTGCTCGCACAAGTTCATCCTCAACATCTGCAGCGCTGGGCGCCCTTATTATTTTTGATTGGCGTGGCGTTGCTGGTGGCGGTATTGCTGGTGGGGGATGTTGGTAAAGGCGCGCAACGCTGGCTGGAGTTTGGCGTGTTTCGTTTTCAGCCGTCAGAAATGATGCGTATTGCCGTACCCATGATGGTCGCCTGGTATCTGGCAGGGCGCAACCTGCCGCCGCACCCGTTACGTTTACTGGCGGCAGCGGCATTAACTATTGTGCCTGCAGCGATGATCGCCAAACAACCTGACCTTGGTACCGCGCTGCTGATGGCCTGTTCAGGCGTGTTTGTGCTGTTCTTTGCCGGAATGCGCTGGAGCCACATTGCTGTAGTGGGTGGACTCATCGGTGGATTTGTGCCGATCGCCTGGTCGATGATGCATGATTATCAACGCCAGCGTGTCCTCACTTTTCTTAACCCGGAGAGTGACCCGCTGGGCAGCGGCTATCACATTATCCAATCAAAAATTGCGATTGGCTCAGGTGGCTTATATGGCAAAGGCTGGCTGAATGGCACGCAATCCTATCTCGACTTTATCCCCGAGCGATCTACCGACTTCATTTTTGCGGTGCTCAGCGAAGAATTTGGCTTGATTGGCGTTGTCGTAGTATTATCAATCTACCTGTTCATCGTCATGCGTGGTTTGTTTATCGCCTCGCAGGGGCACGACACTTTTACCCGACTGCTCGCCGGCAGTTTGATTCTTACTTTTTCGGTTTACGTTTTTGTCAACATCGGCATGGTCACCGCATTGTTGCCGGTAGTCGGCGTGCCGCTGCCGCTGATCAGTTACGGCGGCACATCCATGGTAACGGTCATGGCGTCTTTCGGCATCCTGATGTCCATACACACCCATCGCAAACTGGTACCTACATAATGAATAGAGTATTTCTTGGGGTTTCATTGGGTCTTGTTCTCGCTACGCAGATATCCTGCGCCGTGGCAGATGGCATTTCGTTACGGCCAGAGGTGCGCCAGTTTGTCGACCAGATGGTGAGCAAGCATCACTTTAACCGTAATGAATTAATCACACTGCTTGGCCAGGTGCAGACCCGTCAGGACATCATTGCCGCCATGACGAAACCCGCCGAAGCCAAACCCTGGTTTCAATACCGCCCGATTTTTATTAACGATGCGCGCATTCAAGGGGGCGTTGAATTCTGGAACAAGCATGAAGCCTTGTTGGCGCGCGCACAGACCACCTACGGCGTGCCGCCAGAAATCATCACAGCGATTATTGGCGTGGAAACCCGTTATGGCAAAAATACCGGCACATTTCGCGTGCTCGATGCACTGTATACTCTGGGTTTTGATTACCCCCCGCGCAGCCCATTTTTCATGGGCGAACTGGAGCACTATCTGCTGTTCACCCGCGAAGAGAAAATGGATCCTGCCCTGTTGAAAGGTTCTTATGCCGGGGCGATGGGCCAGCCACAATTTATATCCAGCAGTTACCGCAAATATGCGGTGGATTTTGATGATGACGGCGCGCGCGACTTATGGCAAAGCCTCCCCGACATCATCGGCAGCGTGGCTAATTATTTTAAGGCATTTGGCTGGCAACCGGGGCAGCCAGTGGTGGCGCGCGTGCAAGTCAGTGGCGAAGAATTCAAGAGTCTGATCGGCGGCGTCGTGCCCAATGTAACACTCGCCAGCATCAAACAAAAAGGCGTCACCATTGCTGAAAATATTGCCCCTGATCAACAGGCAGTCCTGCTTGAATATCAAGGCGAGTCCAATCCCGAATACTGGATAGGCTTGCAGAATTTTTATGTCATAACCCGTTACAATCGCAGCCCGTTATACGCCATGGCCGTGTACCAACTGGCGCAAGAAATCCGCACATTGCGTGATGCGCAGCGGAGTAAGGAAAAGTAACCCTGAAGACGGTGATTGAACCGTGGGTCAATGCCTGCTCCCAGCATTTTTCCTTGTATACAACCTGGAGTTAACCATGATCAACAATGATGTGCTCCGCAGCATTCGCTATGCTCTGGATATCAGCGACCCAAAAACCGTAGAAATAATCAAACTGGGAGGACATGACATTGACCGACCTGCGCTTACGGAGATTTTAAAAAAAGAAGATGAAGAAGGTTACACTGAATGCAGCGATATCATCATGCGCGCCTTTCTCAATGGGTTAATTACCTACAAACGAGGCGCGAGTAATGCCAAACCTGATCAAGGTAAAAAACCGGATGCGCCACTGCACAACAACGACATATTAAAAAAACTCAGGATTGCCTTCGAGCTGAAAGAAGATGACCTGCATGTAGTCATGGAGTTAGCCGAGTTCAGCATTTCAAGGCCGGAGATAAGCGCCCTGTTCAGAAAAGAAGGCCATAAAAATTATCGCAAATGCGGCGACCAAGTGCTCAGAAATTTTTTAAAAGGGTTAACGATTCGTCTTCGCAGTGTGTAACCCCGATGCTTAACAAACCATTCCAGTTAATCTTATAGAGAGTATCCCCCCATGAAAAGAATTACACTTCATATCCACGCCGAGATGGAAATTCCTGATCACTGGCAAATCATTGACGACGGTCATGGCCTCCAGAGACTGAAGATTGGCGACAAATTTATCGACTTCGACATCGCCCCCCTCAGTGCGAGCACCAATGAAGAAGATACCGTCTGGACGGATGAAGATGAAGAATTGACCGCACAGATACTTGATACTGTAACGGGTATGGATGCAACGCTGGAGTTGGAGATGGAGATGGATTAACGGGCGTCCAGCTATGCAAATGGGCAAGCCGTGTACACGCACCCTTACGGCTGGGTATCTGGCACCCCAAGAAACATAGCCGTTATCGGCGAGAGCATATCTACTCAGCAATCCGCCTTATTTTTCACCCGCCAGCCAATCCTGTGGCTTCAAAAATACCTCATACAGCCTCGCTTCCGGGGTGCCAGGCTCGGGCTGCCAGTTATAGCGCCACTTCACCAGTGGCGGCAGGGACATGAGTATGGATTCGGTGCGGCCACCGGATTGCAGACCGAACAGGGTGCCACGATCGTATACCAGATTGAATTCCACATAGCGGCCGCGCCGGTAGAGCTGAAAATCCCGCTCGCGTTCGCCGTAGGGGGTGTTTTTGCGGCGCGCGATGATCGGCAGGTAGGCACTGATAAAGTGGTCGCCAACGCTACTCATGAAGCCGAAGCAGCGCGCGAAGCCGCCTTCGTTGAGGTCGTCAAAGAACAAACCACCGATGCCGCGCGGTTCGTTGCGGTGTTTGAGGAAGAAGTAGTCGTCGCACCATTTTTTGTAGCGCGGGTAAACGTCGTCGCCAAACGCCTGGCAAGCCTCACGCGCTACGCGGTGCCAGTGGATGGCATCTTCTTCGAAGCCGTAATACGGTGTCATGTCAAAGCCGCCACCAAACCACCACACCGGCTCGGCGCCGTCTTTTTCTGCGACGAAAAAGCGCACGTTGGCGTGGGCAGTGGGCGCGTAGGGATTGCGCGGGTGGATGACCAACGACACGCCCATCGCCTGCCAGCGACGCCCGGCCAGTTCGGGGCGGTGGGCGGTGGCAGATGGCGGCATTTTATCACCGAATACATGCGAGAACCCGACACCGGCCTGTTCAAAAACCGCACCTTCTGCAAACACCCGACTGATGCCACCGCCACCTTCGCCACGATTCCAGCGGTCTTCGCGGAATCGTGCGCCGTTGCCAGATGCGGCATCTTCCTGTTCGATGGCTGTGCAGATGCGATCTTGCAGATTCAGTAAATAGGCTCTTACGGCATCGATATTGGGTACGTTCATGCGGCTCTCTTTGGATTTATGCTGGACGAATGACCTTGCCCGTCAGCGCATCGCGAATTTCAGTAGGTTTTGTATGGGAATATACCGCGCCATGCAAGATATAATCAAGTGGCTCATTGGAATAATGGCTGAAATAATGGCGTACCCGCAGCGGGTGACGTGCCGGAGGTCGCCCAGCCGGGTTGGCGCTGGTGGAGACCAGCGCGCCACCAAACGCCCGACACAGCGCGGCGGCTTGCGGGTGGGCGGTGACACGTACTGCCAAGGTGTCATGTACGCCGCGCAGCCAAACAGGCGTTGCCGTTGTGGCAGGCAGCAACCAGGTCACCGGCCCCGGCCAGGTGGCGCTGATGCGGCGCATAATGTCGGGATCGGGCGCGTGAACAAATGGCGCAAGGTGCTGAAAGTCGCTGGCGATCAGGATCAAGCCTTTATCCATCGGGCGATTTTTCAGTGCCAGCAGGCGCAGCACGGCGGCGGCATTAAGCGGATCACAGCCCAGACCATACACCGCCTCGGTGGGGTAAGCGATGATGTCACCGAGGCGCAGTGCCCGAACGGCTTGCCTGAGGCGCCAGGGCGTCACTGCTGTCTCGATGATTGTTCGCGCTGGATGGCTCGGTAACCGATGTCAGCGCGGTAATACATGCCGTCCCAATGAATCTGCTCTGCCAGTACATAGGCACGAGCCTGCGCTTCGGTGACGGTATTGCCCAGCGCGCAGGCACATAGCACGCGACCGCCAGCGGTGGCAACACCACCACTTTGTTCAACGGTAGCGGCATGGAATATCTTGGTCGCTTCCGGCACACCGCTGCCTGACGTGGCCGCTGGCAAACCACTAATGATGTCTCCCTTGCGATAGGCATCGGGATACCCGCCCGCTGCCAGCACCACACCCAGCGCCGGGCGCGGATCCCAATCAGCTTCGATCTGGTGCAGGCGCTTGTCGAGTGCAGCCTCGCACAAATCCACCAGATCAGAGCGCAGGCGCATCATCACTGGCTGGGTTTCGGGGTCGCCAAAGCGACAGTTGAACTCCAGCACTTTCGGCACACCATCCGGACTGATCATCACCCCGGCATAGAGAAAGCCAGTGTAGGGCATACCCTCTTGCGCCATGCCGCGCAGTGTCGGCTCAATGACTTCACGCATGATGCGCGCATGCACTTCGGCAGTGACGACTGGCGCGGGCGAGTAGGCACCCATGCCGCCAGTGTTGGGGCCGAGATCGCCATCGTCACGCGCCTTATGATCTTGCGATGTCGCCAGCGGCAGCACATGCTCACCGTCGGCCATGACAATAAAGCTGGCCTCTTCGCCCTGCAAAAACTCCTCAACCACCACGCGATGCCCGGCCGCGCCAAACGCATTGCCCGCGAGCATATCGCGCACTGCATCTTCGGCCTGCGCCGTGGTGTGGGCGATGATTACGCCTTTACCTGCCGCCAAACCGTCGGCCTTGACCACTAATGGCGCGCCAAGCTTGCGGATATAAACAATCGCTTCGTTAACATCAGTGAATTTGCCATAGGCCGCTGTGGGAATGCCGTGGCGCACCATGAAATCTTTGGCGAAAGCCTTGGAGCCTTCCAGTTGCGCCGCCTTGCGCACTGGGCCAAAACAGCGCAGACCGATTGCCTGAAAAGTATCAACCACTCCCAGCACCAACGGCACCTCGGGGCCAACAATGGTCAGCGCCACGTCATTGTTACGCGCAAACAGCGCCAATGCGGCAATATCATCCGCCGCGATGGCGACATTTTCTACCTTGGGTTCATGCGCCGTACCCGCATTACCGGGAGCAACGAATACTCTGCTTACCCGGGAAGATTGCGCCACCCTCCACGCCAGTGCATGTTCGCGCCCGCCACCGCCGATAATTAATATATTCATGGTAAAAGCCTTGTTGGATCAGAAAACATGTGTAGCATGAGAAGTATTATATCAGGAAGCTTGCAAAAAACTCAGCTTGAGTAACAACCTGCATATTGCCTTGTTTGGAGATTTTTGGATGGCTTTACGCGAACTATGGTGGCTATTACGTGATTCTGCAAATGCGTGGATAGATGATCGCGCCCCCAGCATGGGCGCGGCGCTGGCATTTTATGCGCTATTTTCCGTAGCGCCACTGTTAATTATCGCCATTGCCATCGCCGGCGTTTTTTTTGGTGAAGAAGCCGCGCGTGGTGAAATTGTAGCGCAGATCAGCGGGCTCATCGGCCACGCAGGTGCCGCGTCGATACAATCCATTATTGAAAGTGCGCGCAACCCCGCCTCTGGCACCGTGGCGATGACAGTCGGCATACTGACCTTGATTATTACTGCCAGCACGGTATTTACCGAACTTAAAGACAGCCTTGATTATATCTGGCGGGTCAACAACCCCGACAGCAACAGCTTGCGCAATTTTTTTCAAACACGGGTGCGCGCACTCGTTATGGTAATGGTTATCGGCGTGCTGTTATTACTGCTGCTGATTGCCAGCACGGCGCTCACCTTGATAGCAAACAGCACCGCCATGTACCAGAACATTACCTACCTCATCAACACTCTGAATTTTATAATTTTCGTTGGCATGACTGCGATATTGTTTGCCATCATCTATAAAGTATTACCCGACATAAAAATTGCCTGGAAAGATGTATGGATTGGTTCCGTCATTACCGCTGTACTATTTTCACTTGGCAAATCACTGATTGCTTTATATCTTGCAGAGAGTCACATTAGCTCGGCATTCGGCACTGCGGGATCAGTGATCATCGGACTGCTATGGATTTATTATTCGGCACAAATCTTTTTCCTCGGCGCGGAGTTCACCAAATTATATGCGCAACGCTACGGCTCACAAAGAACCATGGCGACGCCACCTCATGGCGCAAAAACCGCATCAAGCGATGCTTACTGATTTACAGCAGTACGTGACATACCAGGTTGATTCAACTCCGACGATGGTCGTCCACCGTCCCGGCTTATAACATGACTCGCTTTGCTGTACAGAAAACTTGGTCAGTAGAATAGTCGTTTGAGCCAAGCCACGAAAGCGTGGGCATTTTCCGTATCGGATCGCAATGCATGACTTGTTATTGATTGCCCAAGGGGCTTACCTGGCTCATCTTGCCATGCAAGGTAAGTATGGAGGACTGCTTTGCTGTGGTGAGTTTCTTTGAACGCGACCACGCCACGTTGCTTAGCCATTTCAACACATTCTTGAGATACAGAAATCGCTGCCGGAGCCGCCATGCTCATAAGAAAATCCTCAAGCATTCCTGTTTTTTGATTATCTGGCATAAGCCATATACCGAGACGAGGTTTACCGAAGGTATTTTCAATAACGGTTCCTTTTTGATCTGGATCTCCAGGAAACATGAGTGAGTGATGTTTAAGCTTGTCTTTTATCTGCTGCCAACGAGCAATTAGATTGGGGTTATCAGCATCCACTACCGCTCCGATTATTTTCGGGCCATCTGGCTGAACAATAAGAGCATTAAGGCGCTTAAGCACTGCATCGTCATTTTCACACTGGTATATCCCAAAAACTTCTGACAGGCCATGCGCTTTACACAACGCCAAGATAACATGGCAATCATTTTTTCCTTCCACCAACAAAACATGCATCCCTTCATGCTTGCAAATGTCGGCTTGTGTCATCAGCGAACCTCAACATCCATTTCAAGAGCATCTGAGAGAGTTTCACAGTGATAAGCAGTAACTCTAGCCCCCATATCGGGATCTGGGTCAAGTCGGTAAAAACTTCCCTTTTCTTCTTGCTCTTTCCAAATAGCATGAAATCCACGAATGCAGTCCTGGCTGTGTGTGGTAACAAAAACTTGAACATTCAAATCTTCAGCCAGCCTAAAAATGATATTCCAGAGCTTGGGGTGAACGCTCCAATGAAGGCCATTCTCAAATTCATCAACAAGGAGAAAGCCGTTCCGGGCGTTGACCAACGCAAGAATAATGTGAAAAATACGTGTCATACCGTCGCCCATACTCTTTAACGGGAGACGCTCCGCAGAACCTGCACGGCGG
>JANOOA010000192.1:0-4959 GCA_031421115.1 Gammaproteobacteria bacterium
GATACCCGCTTGCGCGCGTGCTTCAGCCGTGATACGACCATGCGTAGTGGTGGCGGGATGTGTGATGGTGCTCTTGCTGTCACCCAGATTCGCGGTGATGGAGATCATTTTGGTGGCGTCAATCAACGCCCACGCGGCATCCCGCCCACCTTTTACCTCAAAAGACAGTACGCCGCCAAATCCTGATTGCTGACGCGCTGCAAGCGCGTGCTGCGGATGCGAGGCAAGACCGGGATAATTGACTTTGATAATTTGCGATTGCTGCTCCAGCCATTGCGCCAAATGCAGGGCGCTGGCGCAATGCGCGTGCATGCGCAGGCGCAAGGTTTCCAGACCTTTTAAAAACACCCAGGCGTTAAACGGACTCATGCTCGGCCCGGCGGTACGTAAAAAGCTATAAATACCGCCTCCTACCAACGCCTCACTGCCCACAATGGCGCCGCCCACGCATCGCCCCTGCCCATCAATAAACTTGGTGGCGGAATGCACGACAATATCTGCACCCAATGCCAGCGGTTTCTGCAAGGCGGGCGTGCAGAAACAATTGTCTACCGCCAGCACACAGCCGTGACGATGCGCAATTTCCGCAATCGCTGCGATGTCACCTATCTCCATCAACGGGTTCGAGGGCGTTTCAAGAAACAGTAATTTTGTATTGGGGCGTAGCGCCTGCTCCCAGGCGTTCGTATCAGTGAGCGACACAAACGTGGTGTCAATGCCAAAGCGTGCCAGAATATTACTGAACAACAATACGGTAGGACCAAATACGCTGCGTGATGCAACAATATGATCACCCGCCTTTAACAGACCCAGGCACGTGGTAGCAATGGCGGCCATGCCCGAGGCCGTGGCAACACAGCGCTCACCACCTTCCAAGGCGGCCAGACGCTGCTCAAAAGTACGCACGGTGGGATTGGTAAAACGCGAATAGATATTGCCTGGCGAACTTCCTGAAAAACGTGCGGCCGCCTCGGCGGCGCTGCCAAAGACATAGCTGGCAGTGGTAAAAATCGGTTCGGATTGCTCACCTTCATGCGTGCGCACCTGACCCGCGCGCACCGCCAGTGTATCAAAACCGTATTCTTCAAATTCAGGGTGTGACATGGCTCTGCTCCTTTTTGACGTAGAAACTGTTCACGATCTCGATTAAGGGATGCAGTGCAAGGCGGAAACGTGCGAAAAAGCGGAGTGTACACGTAGTACATGAGCATTTTGAGCACGTTGCCAACGCCGCGAGGCGCCCTTCAGCGAGATCGTGAGCAATTTCTTAAAGGCGGACACAAAAAAACCCGCTTACAGCATTCGCCAAAGCAGGTTACCCTCTTTAGCTGCATTTATTACGCGCCCGCAAGCTGAATCAAATCGGCGCAATAGGATTATAATACTAATGTTATCGACTATCTGTCAAAAAAATCGCCGTGAATGAAAATTTCGGGGCATTTATTTACTAAGAAACATTATACAAATCAATCATGGACGCTTCCGCATCGCGCATTTGCACCATTTTATTCAAATCACTGCGGCGCTGTTCAAGATGGTTGAGATACTCTTTAGTTACATCCCCTGTCACATATTCTCCGGTAAACACCGAGGCGTCGAAACGCTCCAGGCGGGGATTGCCTTTGCGCACTGATTCAATCAGATCGGCAAGATCCTGGAATATTAAGCGGTCGGCGCCAATTTCTGTCGCCACTTCCGTATCGCTTCTACCATGAGCAATAAGCTCAGCCGCTGCAGGCATGTCTATACCATATACATTTGGGAAACGCACCGGCGGTGAAGCAGAAGCGAAATAGACTTTACGGGCGCCTGCTTCGCGTGCCATTTGAATAATTTGTTGCGAGGTAGTGCCGCGCACAATCGAGTCATCGACCAACAACACATTTTTGCGCTTGAATTCGAGAGGAATCGGATTAAGTTTTTGGCGCACGGATTTCTTGCGTTGCTTTTGTCCGGGCATGATGAAGGTGCGGCCAATGTAGCGGTTTTTAATAAACCCTTCACGGTAATTCACATTCAGACGATTGGCCAGTTGCAATGCGGCCGTGCGGCTGGTATCCGGGATGGGGATGACCACGTCGATGTCGTGATCTGACCATTCACGCAGGATTTTATCGGCGAGTTTGTCGCCCATCCGCAGACGCGCTTTATATACCGATACATCATCAATAATTGAGTCCGGGCGCGCCAGATAAACATATTCAAAAATACACGGCGCGTACACTGGAGCGTCTGCACACTGTTGCGTATGCAAACGGCCTTCCAGATCCACCGTAACGGCCTCACCCGGGGCAATGTCACGGATACGCTGAAAGCCCAGTCCATCGAGGGCGACACTTTCAGAGGCAATCATGTATTCCGCACCGAGATCGGTGTCACGCTTGCCGAAGACTATCGGGCGTATGCCGTAGGGGTCACGAAAGCCGACAATGCCATATCCAGAAATTAATACCACGACGGCATAGCTACCACGGCAACGGCGATGCACACCCGCCACCGCACTGAAAATATCACGTTCACTGATTTTGAGTTTGCCTTGAGCCTGTAATTCATGCGCAAAAATATTCAGCAGAATTTCAGTGTCAGAATCCGTGTTGATATGCCGGCGATCTTCAACAAAGAGCTCTTGCTTAAGCTGTGCGGCATTGGTCAGGTTGCCATTATGCGCCAGCGCAATACCAAACGGTGAGTTGACATAAAAAGGTTGCGCCTCGGCAGAGTTAGAGCGCCCTGCGGTGGGATAGCGCGTATGTCCAATGCCCATGTTACCGCGCAAATTCATCATGTGACGGGAACGAAACACGTCACGTACCAGGCCGTTATCCTTACGTAGATAAAATTTGCCATTGGCATCACACGTAACGATGCCTGCGGCGTCTTGCCCTCGATGTTGCAGCACGGTGAGCCCGTCATACAGAGACTGATTAACACTGCTGGTAGCGATGATACCGATAATGGCGCACATGAGGGTTACCTACCGTAATAATTCGGGATAAATCAGGGTGATTCAGCTCTTAAATCTTTCAATAAAACTACGCGCGACACCGTGCGGCAGCACGTCGCCAACCCAGACCAGCAGCGTTTGAAAGTAATCGACAAATATGGACGCTTCCCACCACGGGGCGCGCACCAAGGGCGTCACATTCATCAGCATAACCAGCACTATAATAATAACTACGCCACGCGCCAACCCAAAAAACATGCCTATGGAGCGATCAAGACTGCTGAGACTGGTTTTGCGTACAAACTTGTTAATAATGTAGCCAATGACCCCGCCCAGGATCAGGGTCACCAAAAAAAGAATCACAAACGACATCACCAACCGGGGTGAGGATGCCGTTATAACGTCGGCAAAAAGATCGGCAAATTTAGGCGTGTATTCGAGCGCCACCCAGAAGGCCAGCACCCATACCAGCAGCGACAGCACTTCACGGACAAAACCGCGCAACACACCCACCAGCACTGAAAGGCTGATGATCACGAAAATGGAAATGTCGACCCAATTCATGCCTGACTTAACCATGAACCTGGCGCATCATTGCGCCTCGTAACGACTATCCATAGATACCACAAAAAATCACCTTGCATCTAAAAAATAAAAATACCATGTTGTCACGGCCTTGCCACAACGCGCGCGGACACCTTTCAACCACCGTGAAAAACCCACATTTTACCAAATTTCACAGGGTTTTACAAAAGTAGATAACGGAACGCATCAACTGGCGGATTCATAAACCTGCGGCGCCCAGGCTCAGCAGCGCCACGAGCACGTCCGCTGCTACTGCGGCGGCAATACCCGTAGCCCAGGGATCCAGCCCGAAGACGATGCCGACTGGGATCGCGCTCCACAGCGTGACCGCTCCCAGTGCCAACACCGCCAGGATGTGTGACTGGATATCCAACCGGTCTACCCCTTTGCTGCATGGCGCTCGGCGCTCGAGCGGATGCCCGCAGTGACGACGAACTTCATCGCCTCCTCGCGTGACATGTCGAGCGGCGTGACCGACGCGCGCGGCAGGAACACGGTATAGCCGCCGATCGTGTAGCTCATCGGCAGGTACACCGCCACCTCGCCGTCGTGCCCGATGCCCTCGGGCAGATCGGAAAAATCGGTGCGTGTGACGAAGCCGAGCAGGCGCATGCCGCTGCCGGGCAACTCCACCGACACGACCTGCATCGGCAGTTCGTCGCCGTGCCGCGCGAACAGGCCAAGCAGGTCGCGCAGCGCGGCGTAGATCGAGCGCACCAGCGGGATTTCGAGAAGGACGTGCTCGGCGCGGCCAACGATCTCCCGGAACAGCCACGCGTGCATCAGCAGGCCGACGAGAAATACGAGCGCGAGAGCCACCGCGATACCCATGCCGTAGAGGTAGTATTCGTCCGGGATCAGCCACCTCACTTGCGCGCCAATGAGCCGCTCGGCACCGGCGAAAAACCACACGATCAGGTACGCGGTGACGAGGACCGGCAGCACCGTGAACAGGCCGGTGATGAAGATCTTGCCGATCATTTTCATGGCAGCTTCCTTTCGAACGCGAGGGCGGGCAGCACGATCGCGAGCGTTCTTGAGCCGCGTGCGGGCCGGTTGGTTTTGCTCATGTTTCAGGTCTCGGCGATGACCACTTCGACCGCATCCTTGCCCGACCGCTCGTGTCGGCGGATCTCCACGCGCAGCCTTCGCCTCGCCTTGCGATACTCGCGAATATCCTCGCGGACCGTTGCCGCCAGAAGTAGCCGAGGGCCGCAAATCCGGCCCAGACGATGCGCGCGAGCACCAGCGCCGAGGCCGCCGCGAGGGCGATCAGCACACGTTTATTCATTATACCTTATCTCCTTGGCGAACCTGAACGCCTGAAGCGCAAACCAGAGCTTGTTCATCGCCTCTCTGTCCTCATAAACCTGCAGCGCCCAGGCCCAGCAGCGCCAGCGAGATGATGCCGCGCCCGAACAGAACACGAA
>JANOOA010000193.1:0-2644 GCA_031421115.1 Gammaproteobacteria bacterium
TGACCAATACCTGAACCGCTTTCCTGCTTACCTGCAACAGGCCGACATGGAAAGCAATGGAAAATCCACCGCCCGCGACGGTATGAATGTTGGCTGCAACACCGGGCCCATTATCTGGGGTGAGCCAGGCACCAATGGTCAGCATGCTTTTTATCAACTGATCCATCAGGGTACGCGCCTGATTCCAGCGGATTTTATTGCGCCCATCGCAACACACAATCCCCTCGGCGAGCACCACACTATTCTTTTATCTAATTTCTTTGCACAAACTGAAGCATTAATGAAAGGTAAAACTGCGGATGAAGTTCGTGCGGAATTAAAAACATCGGGATTGCAGGGTGAAGCACTTGAAAAGCTGCTGCCGCATAAAACCTTCGCCGGCAACCGGCCCACCAATTCACTGTTGCTGCAAAAACTCACGCCCACCACCTTGGGTGCACTCATCGTCCTGTATGAACACAAAATTTTCGTGCAAGGCATGATCTGGAACATTAATTCGTTTGATCAATGGGGCGTAGAGCTGGGCAAGCAGCTGGCAAAAGCGATATTGCCGGAATTACAGGGGAATGAAGCCGTGAAGAGCCATGATTCATCAACCAACGGTTTAATTAACTATTACAAGACCCACCGAATAACTCAAGCAAGCTCTGAATAAATCAAATGTTCTGATTGTGTAGCCTTGCTCGCGCACAAATATAGGCAAAACAGAAAAACCTGGGCTATACCCGACCAAAAGTAGGCGCCTCTAGGCGAGGGCAGGCTTCGCGCTCCGGGGATTGCCAACCATCGCCCGCTTATGCGTCGCTTCCCTGGCTGGCGCCACTGAAGTGCCATTATACCGCGTCCTTTATCAAGGGTTAATCGAGTCTGACCCCATTGATTCCTTCCCCATTGATTCCATTGATTAACCATTGATTCTAAGTCCTGTCAAATAGCCGCCGACAAAAACAACCAACCCGCCGAGTGGCGGATTGGTTATGGATAGTACCGTTGTTTTGTTGGTCTAAGCGCGGCGGCGGCGTAGACCAAGTCCTGCAAGACCAAGGCCGAGTAGCGCCAAGGTGGCGGGCTCAGGCACTGGATTCTGGCTTACCACAATATTGCTTGCGGCGACTTCTCCGTTATTGCCCACTTCGCCTATGTACAGAAACAGGCCGCCGGTGGGATCTACCAAGGAAGTGAGATTGAACGAGAGGATGCCGTTGTCTCCCATGCTGATGAAACCGTTAGCGCCGGGGATCGTCGTGGTGGAGTTGCCATCGAATAATGCCAAGCGGGCAACTGTGTCGTCCAATGTTGTACCGGCCAACCCGGTGCCGAAGAGCTTAGGATCGGTGGGCAGGCGTTGCGTACCCGGCGTGAAGATCGCGCCAGCGAAATTGAAGACACCCAAGCCTACGGCGGCGTCCGCGCACGCCGCAGTCGCGCAATCGGTTGCGGAGAGTTTGATGGCATCCAGATCGAAACCGCTGAATTGCCCCGGAGCCCCGCCTAAGCCGCCGCTGTTGTCATTGATGGTGATCGAGGCGATTGAAAACCCTAGCAAGGACAGGTTCGCCTTGTAAACACCCGTTGCTGCGGGACTGCCACCCACTTCACCGGTAAGCTGGGTGAAAGAAACCGGTATTGCCTGGGCAACGGATGATATGAGCATCCCCCCGATCATTGCTATGCCTGTGGCAATGATGTGTTTACGGTAAGATATGTTGTTCTCCTTAATAAAGCTTACTCGGTGAAGGTGGGCTCGTAGCGTTGATGCAGACGCTTCGAATATAATCGCGGCAAAGCTCTTTTTCATATTCATTTCGCACTCCTTTAGCTTTAAAAAATGAAAATAAATGGGGGCAGACCCAATACTGTTCACTTAGCCATAAATTATTCAACAAATCAATTAGTTGACGTTATATTTATGCATGAAATATTACTTAAGTGAACAGCATTGGGGGCAGACCTGATTTCTATACTTTCAAATCACAATTGCACGACCCTTGCCAATAATTAAGCATAACACATGCCAACATCGAGCATAAAAATTAAATTCTCTTTGATTACATAATGTTAAATATTTGTGGACCAGTTGACAGCAATTTGTCGATAGATTTTTGGGGTGAAGTTGTAAAGAAATCCGACAAAATAGTCTCCAAATTCAGGCGGCATATAAGGAGTTGGTAATATGTAATTTATGTATATTATTGATTTTTAATAAATTTTATTATTTCAGCGTCAAATAAATCCATGTAAAGAAATCCGACATTACATATTTCAATGGGTTACATGAATTTTGTTGTTTTTTATACCAATAACGAGGGTTGAGGGAGGGGCTCAGCAAGTGTATCCATGGACTCCCGCCGTTTCGCAAAGAGAAGATTGAGCAAGCGTAGCACGAATACCGCGATCAATCCTCATACATTCCTTCCTGTAGATTTCGTAGCATGCCACACCAATTTCGTGCGCAAGCGCACGTTACGCCCGCTGGTATATCAATTTCTTCGGCGCACAAACACACGCTATTTTACCTTATGACCAATACCTGAACCGCTTTCCTGCTTACCTGCAACAGGCCGACATGGAAAGCAATGGAAAATCCACCGCCCGCGACGGTATGAATGTTGGCTGCAACACCGGGCCCATTATCTGGGGTGAG
>JANOOA010000194.1:0-14100 GCA_031421115.1 Gammaproteobacteria bacterium
AGCGAAAGAAGCCTATGAAGTGCTTGCCGATGAGCGTAAGCGTGCCGCGTATGATCAATTCGGTCACGCGGGCGTAGACACCAGCGCCGCAGGCGGTGGCGGTGGCTCGGCGGGTGGCAATTTCAGCGATGTTTTTGGTGATATTTTTGGTGACATCTTTGGTGCCGGTGGCCGAGGCGGCGGTCGCTCCAATCAAGGCGCCGATTTGCGCTACAACATGGACTTGAGCCTTGAGGAGGCGGTGCATGGCACCACTGTCAAGGTACGCATTCCCACCCTGGTAATCTGCGCAACCTGTACCGGCAGCGGCGCTAAAAAAGGCACCACTGCCTCCACCTGTACTACCTGCGCCGGACACGGTCAGGTGCGCGTACAGCAGGGCTTTTTCTCTTTACAGCAAACGTGTCCGCGCTGCAAAGGTTCTGGCAAGATTATCCCTAATCCTTGTGGCACCTGCCATGGTCAGGGGCGAGTGCAGGAGCACAAAACACTGTCAGTTAAAATTCCTCCGGGTGTGGATAACGGTGATCGCATTCGCCTTGCAGGCGAGGGCGCTGCAGGTGAAAACGGTGGGTCGCACGGCGATCTCTATGTGCATATCGGCGTGCGTAGTCATGCGATTTTTACGCGGGAAGATAACGATCTGATGTGTGAAGTGCCAGTGAGTTTCAGCACGCTGGTATTGGGCGGTGAACTGGAAGTTCCGACCCTTGATGGTCAGCTCATGCTGAAAATTCCCGGCGAAACCCAGTCGGGAAAAATGTTCCGTTTGCGCGGCAAAGGTGTCAAATCAGTGCATGGCAGTGGCACAGGAGACTTGCTGTGTCGCGTCGTGGTCGAAACCCCGGTGAAGCTTACTCGCCAGCAAAAAGAGTTGTTGCAGGAATTTGATAGGTCACTGAAAGAAGGCCAGGACAAACATAATCCGCGCTCCAGCTCGTGGTTTAATGGTGTCAAGAAGTTTTTTGATACGATTAAATTTTGATTCGCGTTTACTCTTTTATTGAAAAAGAGCGCGAACTATTCAATCATCCCTCAAGCACAGCACCACCCCAGCCAATGGTGGCAATGTCATTTCGATGGAATATGGCCTGCCCATCCAGGGTATGGCGGTGGCGGTGATGGGATTGTAATTGCCCTGATTGCTGCCGCCGTAATACGTGGAATCAGAATTTAATATTTCTTTATACACGCCGCCACAAGGCACACCAATGCGATATTGATGGCGTGGTACGGGCGTAAAATTGAATACGGTGATAATGAAGCTGTGGGTCGCTCCCGGCATCCTGCCTCCTGCGCCGTGCATGGATGCACAAGTGTCGCCAGAAGCAGGAGGCTGAAAGCGACCGACACTAGCACATCCCTGTGCGTCGTCGGTTTTGCGCATGTAGCTGATTATGGATTGCGTGGCGTCATGACAGTCT
Organism: Gammaproteobacteria bacterium; assembly: GCA_031421115.1. Taxonomy (GTDB): domain Bacteria; phylum Pseudomonadota; class Gammaproteobacteria; family Ga007554. The sequence goes on from JANOOA010000194.1 coordinate 1,425, forward strand.
ATCCATTCGAAGCCGTGATGATCGAAGTCGTAGTGATGCAGCGCGGGTTGTTCGCGGTATAGGTGGTTAAGGTCGCCAACCAGGGTTTGTACGCCCTTATGGAGCGGGTATTGCAACACATACCAGTCGAGTGTCGCTGCATGATTCCATTCCTGACCCTGGCCGAACTCGCAGCCCATGAATAACAATTTCTTGCCGGGGTAGGTGAACATATAGGTGTAGAGCAGGCGCAGGTTGGCGAAGCGCTGCCATTCATCACCGGGCATTTTGTGGAGCAGCGATTGTTTGCCATGTACCACTTCATCATGCGAAAACGGCAGCACGAAATTTTCGGTGAATGCATACAGCAGGCCGAAGGTAAGCTGATCGTGCTGGTAGTGGCGATGGATGGGATCTTTGCTCATGTATTGCAAGGTGTCGTGCATCCAGCCCATGTTCCATTTCATGCTGAATCCCAGGCCGCCTAACCAGGTGGGGCGCGACACCATCGGCCATGAAGTGGATTCTTCGGCGATGATCACAGTGCCCGGTTGCTGGTCGTGAGTGAGTTGATTAACTTCGCGCAGAAAGGCGAGGGCTTCGAGGTTTTCATTGCCGCCGTAAATGTTGGGCTCCCAATCATCTGCCTGACGTGAGTAATCCAGATAGATCATCGAGGCGACGGCGTCTACACGCAATCCATCGAGATGAAATTCCTCAAGCCAATACAGCGCGTTCGACATCAGAAAATTTTTGACTTCGTTGCGGCCATAATTAAAAATGTAGGTGCCCCAGTCACGGTGTTCGCCGCGCCGTGGGTCTTCGTGTTCATACAGTGCCGTGCCGTCAAAACGTGCCAGGCCATGCAGATCTTTGGGGAAATGGCCGGGCACCCAGTCGAGCAACACAGCGATGCCGTTGCGGTGGCAATGGTCGACGAAATAGCGGAAATCATCGGGCGTGCCGAAGCGGCTGGTAGCAGCATAATAACCAATGGTTTGATAACCCCACGAGGCATCCAGCGGGTGTTCGGTAATGGGTAGCAGCTCGATATGGGTGAAGCCCAACGGCTTGATGTGACTCACCAGGCGGTGCGCCAGCTCGCGGTAGTTGAGGAAATGGCCAGCCTCATCGCGTTGCCACGAACCCAGATGTACCTCGTAGGTTGACATGGGTTGATGCAGCCAATTGGCCCCGTCAGATTGCGCGGCGCGTACTCGCATCCACTCGCCGTCTTGCCATTGATAATCCCGTGCAGTGTCCACAATCGAAGCGGTGTGGGGGCGCACTTCTGCGCGTCGCGCATACGGGTCAACTTTAGTATGCAGCGCGCCACTGTCACGGTTACGAATTTCATATTTGTAAAGTGCGCCGTCGGCAAGACCAGGTATGAACAGTTCCCATACGCCATGATCACTGTGTACGCGCATCGGATATCGGCGGCCATCCCATTGATTAAAGTCGCCAATCACGCTCACGCGTTCAGCATTGGGCGCCCACACTGCGAATAATATACCGTCGATACCCTCTATTGTGCGGGGATGCGCGCCGAGAAACCGATACGCATGCCAATGCCTGCCAGCAGAGAACAGTCCCAGGTCATATTGCGCGAGCTGGCTGGCAAAACAGTAGGGATCGTACGCAATCTGTGCGTTGCCTAAAGTATCTTGCCAGTGTAGCCGATAGTGTTGTGGCACTGCGCCACGTTTGCCGCGCCATTCAAACAGGTCGGTAAAGGGAATTCGTTGCAGTGACTGATGGTTTTCAACCAAGGTGACTTCCACCGCACCCGGGATATAAGCTCGAACAACTTCATCGCCTTCATTACTTGTGGCATCGCTCGTTTCGGCATGTTTGCCCAGCACCGCAAAAGGGTCGTGGTGGCGCGCTTCCGCAATTTTGTACAGATCGGGTGAAGGGTTGTTCAAGGTCGTTCTCGTAGGATAGTTAATATAAACAACAATATAGTATAACCATTGATTAATGTATAGTATCATACTTGACAAGGGATTTTGTAGTGGGATGAAAGCGGAATAATCGAAAGCTTCCATCCCATAAAATCAAAGGTACAGCAAGGGGGTGTCTGTGGTTCCTGGTCAGAAAACACGTTTTATCAGCCGTCTTACGCGCGATACCCTGGCATTGATTCTGGCTGGCGGGCGTGGTTCACGGCTCGCAAATCTTACCGAATGGCGCGCCAAGCCGGCGGTGCCTTTTGGTGGCAAATTCCGCATTATTGATTTTCCTCTTTCCAATTGCATTAATTCCGGTATTCGCCGTATTGGTGTCATCACTCAATACAAGTCTCATTCGTTGATTCGTCATATTCAGCAGGGGTGGGGTTTCTTGCGTGGTGAGTTTGGTGAATATGTCGAGTTGTTACCCGCGCAGCAGCGCGTCGATGCAAGCTGGTATGCAGGCACCGCCGATGCTGTTTATCAAAATCTGGATATTATTCGTTTGCATGACCCCGAATATGTGCTGATTCTGGCGGGTGACCATATTTACAAGATGGATTACGGTAGCATGATTGCGTATCACGTTGAACATGGTGCGGATATGACCGTGGGGTGCATGGAAGTGCCGCTTGATGATGCGCGTGCCTTTGGTGTGATGTCGGTAGATACGGCGAGCAAAGTAATCAAGTTTACCGAAAAACCCCAGAACCCTGAGCCGCTTCCTGACCGCGCAGGGATGGCGTTGGCGTCGATGGGGATTTATATCTTTAACACCAAATTCCTCTATGAACAACTGATCAAAGATGCGGATAAAAAGGATTCCAGTCATGATTTTGGCAAAGATATCATTCCCGCAATTATTGAAAAATACCGGGTGCTGGCTTATCCGTTCCGTGATGTACAGAATAACGTGCAAGCCTATTGGCGTGACGTGGGTACCGTGGATGCTTTCTGGCAAGCCAATATGGAGCTGATTGGGATAACGCCGGATCTTAATTTATATGATGAGGAATGGCCGATCTGGACGTATCAGGAACAGCTCCCTCCTGCAAAGTTTATTTTTGATGACGAAGAGCGGCGTGGTATGGCAGTTGATTCCATGGTATCAGGAGGCTGCATTATTTCCGGCGCGACGGTACGGCATTCATTGCTGTTTTCCAATGTGCATGTGCATTCTTATTCAACGGTAAAAGATTGTGTCGTATTGCCTAGTGTAGAGATTGGTGAAAATTGTCATCTTACTAAAGTGATAGTTGATAAAGGGTGCCGCCTTCCTGCGGGCACCGTGATTGGGGCTGATTTAAACGAAGATGCCAAACGCTATCATGTAACACCTAATGGCGTCGTACTTGTTACTCCTGAAATGCTGGGGCTTGAAATACACCATGTCCGATAATAGCAAAGCGCCTGATAGCCGAGTACCGGGCAGCGCTACTAAAAAACGCCTGAAAGTAGTGCTGTGCTGGCACATGCATCAGCCGCAATACTGTGACCTCATCAGCGGCGAATATCAATTGCCATGGACTTATCTGCACGGCATTAAAGACTATGTTGATATGGCGGCACATATTGAAGCGGTGCCTGGCGCTCGTGCAGTGATTAATTTCGCCCCCGTATTACTTGAGCAAATTGCCGATTATGCCGCGCAAATTCAGGGTTTTTTGCAGAATACCCGCGCGATTCGTGATCCGTTGCTGGCAGCGCTGGTGCAACCCGTGTTGCCAGCGGATCCAGACCAACTTCTTATTTTGGTCAAGGCCTGTTTACGCGTTAATGAAAAACGTGTGATTAATCGTTTTCCGGCGTATCGCCAACTGGCTGACATGGCCATGTGGATAACCAGCAAGCCGGAGTCTCTGGTTTATTTGAATGATCAATTTATGGTGGATTTACTGGTATGGTATCACCTGGCGTGGTTAGGTGAAACGGTGCGGCGCGAAGATAAGCGCGTTAAAGAATTGATGGAAAAATGCGCCGGATATTCTCTGCAAGATCGTCGTCTATTGCTGGAAATCATCGGTGAATTATTAGGGGGCATCATCGGCCGTTATGCGGCATTAGCTAAAAGCGGTCAGGTGGAATTATCTGTCACGCCATATGCGCACCCGATAGTCCCGTTGCTACTGGATTTGCAATCGGCACGCGAAGCCATGCCCGATGTGCCGCTCCCGCATATTGAACGTTATCCTGGCGGCGAAGCGCGTGCACGTTGGCATATCAAAAAAGGTCTGGAAACCTTTGAGCATTACTTTGGTGTTACACCGCGCGGGTGCTGGCCTTCCGAAGGCGGTGTCAGCACTGCTGCGGTGAAGCTGTTAGGCGAAAGCGGTTTTCGTTGGGTTGCCAGTGGTGGCAGTGTCATGCATAACAGCCTGGCGCATGCCCCAACAATACCTACCGTGAGCACTGATCCTCACGGAGCTGCTGCCCCTGCCCCTGTATTAAATGGCGGCGGCGGTGTGCATCATCCTTATCGTCTACAAGCATTATCGCCAGAAAATAAAGTGGCGTGTTTTTTTCGTGATGATGGACTTTCCGATTTGATCGGCTTTACCTATTCGGATTGGCATGCCGATGATGCTGTTGCCAATCTTATACATCACCTGGAAAATATAGCTACCACCGCGCCGGAATCAGATAGCGTTGTTTCCATTATTCTCGATGGCGAAAACGCCTGGGAATATTACCCGGAAAATGGCTATTATTTTTTGAGTGCCTTGTATCGCCGTCTGGCAGACCACCCTGGTATTGAGTTAACAACATTTTCGGCTTGCCTGGATGATGAAGTCACCGTGTACCAGATGCCGGAACTCGTAGCTGGCAGTTGGGTGTACGGTACCTTTTCCACATGGATTGGCAGCCCCGATAAGAATCGTGGCTGGGGCATGTTGGGTGACGCCAAACGCGCATTTGATAAAGTGGTTACCAGTAATAAATTAAATGCCGGGCAGCTTGCCCGTGCTGAACAACAATTAGCGATCTGCGAAGGCTCAGACTGGTTCTGGTGGTTTGGTGATTACAACCCATCAGATACCGTAAGTGATTTTGAACGTCTTTATCGCCGTCATCTTGCCAATCTGTATCAAATGCTTAATGTCGACCCACCCGAATATTTATCGCATGCACTTTCTCATGGCGCTGGTGCGCCACAAATGGGCGGTGTGATGCGGCCAGGGCAGGCAGCCCCTTGAGACAAAGCCAGGCAAGCACTTAATGCAGCACGCGGCATTGAAAAATGTACCCTTTGATCTATGGGGGGGGGTATGCGGGGATCGACGTAGAGCGGGTATCTTGTTACACCCCACATCATTGCCTAATGGCGATTTTGGAACAGACGCATTCCGTTTTATAGACTTCATGGTGGCGTGCGGCATGAGCGTTTGGCAAATGTTGCCATTGGGTCCCACGCATGATGATGGTTCGCCTTATCAATGCTTGTCTGTTCATGCGGGCAGTCCACGCTTGATCAGTCTGGACATGCTGGTGCAAAGCGGATGGTTGCCACCAGACAACGCGGCTGAACCAGTAGACACAATATCATATCGTTGCACTCGTCTGGCACAAGCCTGCCAGGGGTTTATGCAACACGCCTCAGCAGAAGATCATGCCGCGTTAAAGTCCTTTAACGCGCAACAGCATTGGCTACAGGATTTTGCCCTGTATACCGCTTTGCGTCAGGAAAATGCCGGGCGTTCATGGCTGGAATGGCCCGTGCCATTGCGCGATCGTGAACCGCAGGCGTTAGCAGAAGCGCGTAAGCGGCTTGTTGATGCAATCGAACAAATCTGCTTTGAGCAATTTATATTTTTCCGTCAGTGGTATGCAATCAAGCAATACGCCAATGAATGCGGCGTTCTCCTGTTTGGTGACATGCCCATTTTTGTTGCGCATGATAGTGCTGACGTATGGACACATCGCCACTACTTCAAACTGGATCAATCAGGGCATCCTCTGGTAGTTGCGGGTGTACCTCCCGATTATTTTTCCGCGACAGGTCAGCGCTGGGGTAATCCGCATTATGAATGGGCGCGTATGCAGGCCAATGGTTTCCAGTGGTGGATAGAACGCATGGCCACCCAGTTTGCATTGTTTGATTTAGTGCGGATTGATCACTTTCGTGGTTTCGAAGCGTGTTGGGAAATCCCCGCGCAAAACCCCACTGCCGAAGGTGGTCGTTGGGTTCAGGTGCCGGGTGATGCCCTGTTTGATGCACTACAGAAAAAATTTAACACCTTGCCATTGGTAGCCGAAGATCTGGGAATCATCACGCCTGAAGTCGATGCCTTGCGGGAGAAATATCATTTGCCGGGTATGAAGATTTTGCAATTTGCTTTCGATGGGGGCCCAGCCAATCCTTACCTTCCACACAACCATAAAAAAGACAGCGTGGTATACACGGGCACGCATGACAACAATACCACGCTCGGCTGGTTCCAGGAATTATCTTATCCCGCACAGAATTACATCATGGAATATCTGGCCAAACCGCTGGAATCCATGCCCTTGCCGCTGATACGCAGTGCGCTTGCTTCGGTGGCGTGTCTGGCAATCATTCCCATGCAGGATGCATTAAAACTCGACGCCGAACACCGCATGAACCTGCCCGGCACCTCGCAGGGCAACTGGGGTTGGCGCTATACCTGGGATCAAACGCCAGATGACTTGGCCGCAGGCTTGCGGCGCATGGTGGAAATGTATGGCAGGTTGTGAGGGGTTTGTCTTGTCGTGCTGGTTATATTGCGCCCTATACCTCCTATGTCATTCCGAGCGAAGAAAGGAATCTTAAGCAAGATCCCTTGTATGCTCTCTTCGCCTGATAATGATAATGGCGATGACAATAAACGCGGTGAGCAGGATGGGGCATGTCTTTTTGTGCCCACGCGGACTAAAACCACACCATAAATCCCGTCTCAAACGGATGCGCAAGCAATTTATGGCAGGGATAAATACGTAGTTTGTAATGTTGTAGGCCGGAAAGTGTCGGACATAAATCCAATTCGAAATGGATTTCCCCACCACTGCCGCGCTGTGTGGGCGGTTCTTGCGCATCCATGCGCTCACCGCACTTGGGCATCCTGCCCGACGCAAGCAGGGGGTGACGTTCATGAACCGTGAACTCACCCGTGTCTGAGGTTGTTCCCAATAGGCATTCTACACGCACATCATCGGGCTTAAGCCCTTCGAGGAACGCCGTAGCGCGAATCGGCAGGCAGTCACCGGCTTTAATTTCCTGTATTACATTGTCCATGCGGTTTATGCGCACCTGGGGCCAGGCCTGTGCCACTTTTTTCTTCCAATCAGAAAGTTGCGTAGCGGCCGCGCCGTTATTGGCAGACAGGACTTTGCAACGCTGATTGGCCGGGGCATAGTAACGGCTTACATAATCCATGACCATGCGCTGCGAGTTAAAACGCGGCATGATGGATTTCATGGAGGCTTTGGAGAGCTTTACCCACCCTTCTGAATAGCCGTGCCCATTGCGCTGATAATATAAAGGCACAACTTCTTTTTCCAGCAGGTCGAGCAGCTCCTGGGCTTCTTCACGGTCGCGGTGCGCGGCATCATAATTATGCGCATGGGGTGTAATGGCCCAGCCATTTTCGCCGTTGTAACCTTCTCCCCACCAGCCATCCAGCACACTTAAATTGATGACACCATTGAGTCCGGCTTTTTGTCCGGATGTACCGCTGGCTTCCAGCGGATATTCAGGTGTGTTAAGCCAGACATCCACCCCCGATACCAGCTTGCGGGCGAGGGCGAGATCATAGCCTTCCAGCATGATAATACGCCCCTCAAACTCGGGGCGACGTGACAGGCTATGGATGGTTTGAATTAATTGCTGGCCGGGCAGATCACGCGGATGAGCCTTGCCGGCAAAGATCAGCATCACCGGGCGCTGCGGATCATTCAGTATGCGAGCCAGGCGCTCCGGGTCGGCAAATAACAACGTGGCACGTTTATACGTAGCAAAACGCCGCGCAAAACCCAGTACCAGCGTATCAATATTGTCTGGCTCCAGATGACGTGTCAAGCGTTCGATCTGCATGGCACTGCAACCGTTACGCTGATATTGCACCAGCGTGCGGCGTCGCACATTGCTCATCAATTGCGATTTAAGCGACTGACGTGTGCTCCAATAACTGTGATTGGGGATGTCGTCAACGTGCCGCCAGAAATCAGGGTTGCGTAATTCACCGCGCCACTTTCCACCAAAGTGCATATCGAATAAATTACTCCATTCACGTGCGAGAAACGTCGGCACATGCACGCCATTGGTGACATAGCCAATGGGGTTTTCATCATGAGGCACCTGCGGCCAGATGTAGCCTTCCATGTGCGAAGCCATGTTGCCATGAATGCGGCTCACGCCGTTATGAAAACGCGAACCGCGTAACGCCAGAGCTGTCATGTTAAAGCCACCCTGGCTACCGGGGCTTGAACCCAGTTGCAGAAAATCATCGAGTGGGATTTTAATATGTTCAGCATAATCCTTGAAATAGTTGATGACCATGTGATGATCAAAAATATCATGTCCGGCAGGCACGGGCGTGTGCGTAGTGAATACGGTACCCGCCGCAATACATTCCAGCGCGCTGTCAAAATCCCAGCCGCGTTGCACGCGTTCGCGGCAGCGTTCCAGAATCTGAAATGCCGAATGGCCTTCATTAATGTGCCACACCGTCGGGCGTAGTTCCAGCGCGCGCAGCGCGCGCACGCCACCGATGCCCAACACAATTTCCTGTTGAATGCGGGTTTCGGTATTGCCGCCGTAAAGGTGATAAGTAATGGTGCGGTCATGCTCGGTATTTTCAGGCAAATCACAGTCAAGCAGATACAACATAATGTGTCCGGCCTTGGCCTTCCATACCTTGAGCTTGACACCGCGCCCCGGCAACTCTACATGCACATAAACAGCGTTACCTTGTTTATCCTGGGCAGGAAAAATTGGCAGATTGGCAAAGTTAGTGGGCGTATAGTGCGCGATTTGCGCGCCCTGATGGTCAATGGTCTGGGTGAAATACCCCTGGCGATAGAGTAACCCTACTGCAATAAACGGCACGCCCAGATCACTGGCGGCTTTGCAGTGATCACCCGCCAGAATGCCCAGGCCACCGGAATAAATCGGCAAGCTTTCATGAAAGCCAAACTCTGCACAAAAATAAGCGACCAGATCGGTTTTGGCATCCAGAAACTGGCTGATGTTGGCATTGGGTTCGTCGCGGTGATAACTGTTATACGATGACATCGCACGGTGATAATTTTCCATGAAGATGCGATCATGCACAGCCTCTTCCAGTCGCTGTTGCGACACCCTGCGCAGAAACAGCTTGGGATTGTGTCCAGACGCTTCCCACAAGGTGTTGTCCAGTTGAGTAAACAGCGCGCGCACTTCGCGGTCCCAGCTATATAGCAGATCATCGGAAAGTTCAATCAGACCATTCAGGCGCTGGGGAATATGCGGTTGGATTTCCAGCGTATAACGTATGCCCGGCATAGTGACTCCAGTAAGATTACAGTAAGAATTTATATTAGCGTACGGACACTACAACTTAAAAGTGGAGTTCAGAAGTAACCACGCGGGTACAAAATTGAATACGCCGATGGGTACTTACTGCGAATGGCAGCAAAAATAGTGCCAGGAGAAGGGGTACTGCTTGTGTGATGTGGTGCCGGGAGGGAGAATCGAACTCCCACAACCTCACGGTTACCAGATTTTGAGTCTGGCGCGTCTACCAGTTCCGCCATCCCGGCAAGCATCACATATTGAAGTCGGACAGTATAAAGCATTTTACTGAATCAGCAAGGACAACCTGAGGTTTTCACGCTTGAAACTGGTATTATAGCGGCGCTATGCAACGCCGTGACTTCTATTATGACCTCCCCCCTGATCTGATCGCCCAGCACCCGCCTGAGGTACGCGGCGCAAGCCGTTTGTTATACCTCGATTCGCCTGCCAGCGCTGTTCGTGACTTGCAATTCAATGATTTAAAAGAACTTTTATTTCCGGGTGATTTGTTGGTGTTCAACGATACGCGAGTAATACCCGCGCGACTTTTGGGGGTAAAGTCGACTGGGGGCAAGGTGGAAGTGTTGGTGGAGCGGATTCTGGATCAGCGCCGCGTGTTGGCTCAGGTGCGCGCCAGCAAAGCGCCGCGCGCAGGGGGGAGGCTGATTTTTAATGGTGTTGAAGCGGAGGTGCTGGGGCGGCAGGGCGATTTATTCGAATTGTGCTTTTATCACAGTTCAGGCACGGAGGAGCGCCCACTCATGGAGATTCTGGAGCAGATCGGCCATGTACCCTTACCCCCTTATATTCACCGGCCCGCATCCCAGGCAGATCAGGCTGAAGACCGGGAGCGCTATCAAACCGTCTATGCGCGCCACCCGGGTGCCGTCGCTGCTCCTACGGCTGGATTGCATTTCGATCAGCCGTTACTCGAGCAGATCAGCGCCATGGGAGTGCACAGCGCTTTTGTCACGCTGCATGTTGGGGCAGGCACCTTTAAACCCATGCGCGCCGAACAGATTGAAGATCACGTCATGCATGCGGAATATGTGCGCGTCAGCGCGACGGTGTGTGAGCAGGTGCGCGCCACCCGCGCCCGGGGTGGGCGTATCATTGCGGTGGGTACGACGGCAGTACGCAGCCTGGAAAGCGCCTCACTGAGCGGTGTGATTGAGCCCTTTGAAGGCGATACCCGCATTTTCATCTACCCCGGCTACCGTTTTGTGAGTGTCGATGCCTTGATTACCAATTTCCACTTGCCGGAATCGACCTTGTTGATGCTGGTGTGCGCATTGGGAGGTTATACGCAGGTGATGAATGCTTACCAGCATGCGATAACGCACGGTTATAGGTTTTTCAGTTATGGGGATGCGATGTTTGTAACGCCAGATTGTGGGAAATGATAGCATGGCGTACCTGATTGCTATGTTATGGCATCCTTATGAAAGTTAATCAAACCACTGGCTGGCTGCAAGGCGTGCGCCAGGTAATATCCCCCAATTGTGATGCACGGCCAGCGGGCATCGGGATTAATTTACTGGTGGTGCATGGCATCAGTTTGCCGCCGGGTGAATTCGGCGGCCCGTGGATCGAGGCCTTGTTTACCAATACGCTGGACGTTGCCGCGCATCCGTATTTCGAAGAAATTAAAGACCTGCGCGTGTCGGCGCATGCCGTGATTCGGCGTACTGGAGAAATCGTGCAGTATGTACCATTTCAGCAGCGTGCCTGGCACGCCGGGCAATCGTGTTTTGACGGACGCGAACGCTGCAACGATTTCTCGATTGGCATTGAACTGGAAGGGTGTGACGATCAGCCGTATACAGACGCGCAATACGCTACGCTTGCCGAAGCTGTACGCGCCATTATGACGGCTTACCCAGCCATTAATGTGCCACGTATTGTCGGACATAGCGATATTGCTCCCGGTCGTAAGACCGATCCGGGAGCGGCCTTTGTCTGGCAGCATTTGCATGATTTATTAGGACAGGATTGATCATGGCATTTTTTGAAGTATTGTTGGCGCTGGCCATCGAACGACTCTGGTTATCAGTGGCAACGTGGCGCCGCTTCACTTGGTTTATGCGTTTAACTGCATGGAGTGAAACACGGGGAAATCATGCCCGCACCGGTGTCAGTGCCACCGTTCCCAGGAGCGACGACGCACAGGTTATCGACTCCACCAACAAAGGAGGGCGGGCGCGTGTCTTGCTGTTGACCCTGGTGCCTGCCGCCGCAGTGGGTTTGATACATCACCTGCTCAGTGAATCGTTGCTGATATCAGCTTTTATTTTTGATGTTGCCGTGCTGGTCTATTGCCTGGGGCCAAAAGATCTCGATACCCAGGTGCGTGCATTCATGCATGCCTATACGCACACGGGCAAAGAAGATGTACGCCGTCATCTGGCGGATATTGTTAATGGCGACAGGGAGGCAATCGCAACATTAACCATGCCGCAAATGCTGCACGCGGTTATCGAAGCTATTTTAATAGAAGCGAATGAACGCTGGTTTGCGGTAATTTTCTGGTTTTTTGTATTGGGGCCGCTGGGTGCCGTTTTTTATCGTTTGTCCGCGCACTTGGAAAATAATGCGGATGAGTTGCGGCCAGATAGCTTTGCGGTGGCCGCGCAGCATCTGCATGCCATTCTGGGTTGGTTACCGGCGCGTATTACTGCAATAAGTTATGCGATTATGGGCAGCTTTGTGGATGCCATTGATGGCTGGAACCAAGGTCTTCCTGCGCAGCTTGCCTGTCATTCATCAGGCAATGCAGGTGTAGTGAGGAACAGTGGCCTGGGCGCCCTGCGCATGCATGACGTGGTGCAGGGCACCGCAAAAGACCCCATAAGCATTTCGCATGTCAGAAGTGCCCTGGCACTGGTGTGGCGCACCATTATTTTTTGCCTGGGTGTGGTGCTGGTGGTGAGTCTTATGAGTTGGCTGGTTTGATTGGGTCGCTGCGATTAATGCGACAGGCTCCTGGCGGCGTAGCTGCAAATGGTGTTTCAGTTGCATCCATTGCTGGGCGCGTTTGGGATTATCCGCGCGACGGCTGACGGCTTCACGTATAAACGCCACAAATATCCCCACAAATATTCCGACGATCCCCCCAGCGCCACTATTAACAGGCGTTGTGGCTTGCTTTTTTTTGCGGGGGGCAGGGCAGGGTCAAGTACTTGTATCACCAGGCCATCACGCGCTTCTTCGGGGCGGGCCATTTCATATTGTT
>JANOOA010000195.1:0-7718 GCA_031421115.1 Gammaproteobacteria bacterium
CCGTTTGATACACGGTCACCCGCGTCTCGGAGAAATTCTTGTCGTTCTTCAAATCGATCATCTCGGCCATCCACGGGAAGGGGTTGGTGGCGCCGGGGTATTGTTCGGCGAGGCCGATCTGGGCGCAGCGGCGGTTGGCGATGTATTTGAGGTAGTCGTTGAACATGGCGGCGTTGAGGCCGAGCACGCCGCGTGGCATGGTGTCGATGGCGTAGCGGTATTCGAGTTCGACGGCTTCGCGGATCATGTGGGCGATTTCTTCCTGGAATTCGCGGGTCCACACGTGCGGGTTTTCGATTTTGATCTGGTTGATGACGTCGATGCCGAAGTTCATGTGCATGCTTTCGTCACGCATGATGTACTGGAACTGTTCGGAGGAACCGACCATTTTGTTGCGGCGGCCAAAGGTGAGCATCTGGGTGAAGCCCACGTAGAAGAAGATGCCTTCGAAGATGACGTAGAAGGCGATCAGGTCACGCACCAGGCGCTGATCGGCTTCGGGTGTGCCAGTGTGGAAGTTGGGGTCAGCCAAGCTCTGGGTGTAGGGCAGGGACCACGCGGCCTTGTTATGGATTGCGGGCACTTCGCGGTACATGTTGAACACTTCGGCTTCGTCCAGTCCCAGGCTTTCGACGATGTATTGATAGGCGTGGGTGTGCAGCGCTTCCTCGAAGGCCTGGCGCAGCAGGTATTGGCGGCATTCGGGGTTGGTGATGTGGCGGTATACGGCCAGCACCAGGTTGTTGGCAACCAGCGAATCGGCGGAAGAGAAGAAGCCCAGGCTACGCTTGATGATCAGGCGTTCGTCGTCGGTGAGGCCGTTGGGATCTTTCCACAGCGCGATGTCGGCGGACATGTTGATTTCCTGCGGCATCCAGTGATTGGCGCAGGCGTCGAGGTATTTCTGCCACGCCCAGGTGTATTTGAACGGCACGAGCTGGTTAAGGTCGGCGCGGCAGTTGATGATTTTCTTGTCGTCAACCTGGATGCGCGAGGCGCCCATTTCGAGGTCCTCCAGACCGAGCACGCCATGCTGCTCTTCGATCAAGGGCAGGGGCACTTGCGCGGTTTTTTTTGGTGTTGCGGTAATTGGTTCATCCCAGCTTAACATTTCGTATTCCTCACACAAAGTTCATCAAGTAGATTGATTGATTGATTGATTGATTTTATTGGCACGCTTCACACTCGGGATCGGCGATCAGGCACACCTTGGGCTGTGCAGATGATGCTGCATTTGCGTTGGTATTGGTGTTGCTGCCACCGGATGTAACTGCATTCAATGTGCTGTCCGTGATGGTGGATTTTTCCGTAGCGGTGGCGCCCATGCTGCGTAGATAGTAGGTGGTTTTGAGTCCTTTGATCCAGGCATGGCGATAGAGCGTGTCGAGTTTTTTGCCCGACGGTTCGGCCATGTACAGGTTCAGGGATTGCGATTGATCAATCCATTTCTGGCGGCGGCTGCCGGCTTCGATCAACCAGCGTGTGTCGATTTCGAACGCGGTGGCGTACAGGGTTTTGAGATCCTGCGGGATACGGTCAATGGGTTGTACGCTGCCGTCGAAATATTTGAGGTCGTTGACCATCACCGAATCCCACAACTTGCGTGCCTTGAGGTCGCGCACCAGGTAGGGATTGCCCACGGTGAAATCACCGGACAAATTGGATTTCACGTAGAGATTCTGGAACGTCGGCTCAATCGACTGACTCACGCCACAAATGTTGGAGATGGTCGCCGTGGGGGCAATAGCCAGGCAATTGGAGTTGCGCATGCCCACTTGCTTGACGCGTGTGCGCAGGCTGTTCCAGTCCAGCGTGGCAGTTGTGTCCATCTCCAGGTAATCACCGCGTGTGTCGGCGAGCAGCTTGATGGAGTCGATGGGCAGGATGCCCTGGCTCCACAACGAACCCTGATAGGTGGAATAGGTGCCGCGCTCTTCGGCCAGGTTGGTTGAGGCTTGAATGGCGTAATAGCTGACGGCTTCCATGGAGCGATCAGCAAATTCAACCGCGGCTTCGGACGCATAGGGTACGCGCAGTTCATGCAGGGCGTCCTGGAAACCCATGATGCCCAGGCCAACTGGACGGTGACGCAAGTTGGAGTTACGCGCTTGCGGCACCGAGTAGTAGTTGATGTCGATGACGTTATCGAGCATGCGCATGGCGGTGTTGATGGTGCGTGCCAGCTTGTCGAGATCCAGGCCACGTTCTGTCACATGTGCCGCCAGATTCACCGAACCCAGATTACACACGGCAATTTCCTTGTCGGAAGTGTTGAGTGTAATTTCGGTGCAGAGATTGGAACTGTGTACCACACCGGTGTGCTGCTGCGGTGAACGCAGGTTGCATGGGTCTTTGAAGGTTATCCACGGATGGCCGGTTTCAAACAGCAGGGTGAGCATTTTGCGCCACAACGTCAATGCGGGAAGGCGTTTGGCATTTTTGATTTCGCCGCGCGCAAACTTTGCTTCATAACCCACGTAAGCGTCTTCAAACGCCTGGCCATACAGATCATGCAAATCGGGTACATCGTTGGGTGAAAACAGCGTCCATTCACCGGCTTCATGGACGCGCTTCATGAACAGATCAGGCACCCAGTTGGCGGTGTTCATGTCATGCGTGCGGCGGCGCTCGTCGCCAGTGTTCTTGCGCAATTCCACGAACTCTTCGATGTCGAGATGCCAGGTTTCAAGGTAGGCGCATACGGCGCCCTTGCGCTTGCCACCCTGGTTGACGGCTACAGCCGTGTCATTGGCGACTTTCAGGAACGGTACAACACCTTGTGACTTGCCGTTAGTGCCCTTGATGCGGGCGCCCATGGCGCGCACGCGCGTCCAGTCATTGCCCAGGCCGCCGGCGTATTTGGAGAGCAGGGCGTTATCGTGGATGGCGTTGAAGATGCCGTCCAGATCATCAGGCACGCTGGTGAGGTAGCAACTGGAAAGCTGCGGACGCAACGTGCCGGCGTTGAACAGGGTGGGTGTCGAACTCATGAAATCAAAGCTGGACAGCAATTGATAAAACTCGATGGTACGCGCTTCGCGGTCAATTTCATTGATCGCCAGACCCATGGCGACGCGCATGAAGAATGCCTGCGGCAACTCGAAACGATGGCCGTCGGAGTGCAGGAAATAACGGTCGTAAAGAGTTTGCAGGCCCAGATAGGTAAACTGCATGTCGCGTTCCGGCAGCAGTGCGCGGCCCAGTACATCGAGCTTGAATTCTTTCAGGCGCGGGTCAAGTAATTCCAGCTTGATGCCACGGCTGATGTAATCGGCGAAATAGTCAGAATAACGTCCGGTCATTTCGGCGGCGGTGGCATAGGTGCTGTGTTGTTCAATAAAGCTGAGTGCCTCATGGCGCAGGTCATCCAGCAACAGGCGCGCGGCCACATAGGTGTAATTGTTTTCGCTTTCGATGAGGGTGCGGGCGACCATCACCACGGCGCGGCCTACGTCTTGCTCTGACACGCCATCAAAGAGATTGCGCTGCACTTCATCAATGATGTGGTTAGGATTGACATCGTCGAGATTGCGGCAGGCTTCGGTAATGACGGTTTCAAGGCGTAGCATGTCGAGAGGGTGTTGGGTGCCATCGGGTAAGGTAACGCGCAGGATGGGTGGTGTTACCTGTTCGTGCTGCGCATGAGCCGCACGTTCACGCGAACGTTCTTCGCGATACAGCACATACGAGCGCGCCACTTTTTGCTCACCAGCACGCATCAGCGCCAGTTCAACCTGATCCTGGATATCTTCAATATGAATCGTGCCGCTGCCCGACAGGCGGCGCGTCAGATTTTCCATGATCTGTGCCGTGAGGGTCTGCACGGTGTCATGCACGCGGCGCGACGCTGCGGCATTGCCACCTTCTACGGCGAGAAAAGCCTTGGTCATGGCGACCGCGATTTTTGACGCATCAAAGCCGGTAAGCTTGCCATTGCGACGAATCACATGAAATTGCCCGGGTGCGGTACTGGCAAGTTTGGTGGCGCCAGCAGCGCTCTCTGCAGGAACTTCTGTATAAGACGCGTGTGTAGGTTTGATATGTGTGGTATCGGTTTGCATTGATGGTGATCCTCCGGGTTGTCTGGTTGTTGTTGTGGCACCAAAATCTTTGAGGCTATGTGGTTTGCAATCCTGATTTTGATAACTTTGTCAAGGGCACCTCTAATAGTTCGTCATTTCCGCCTTCCCCCCCGCTTTCGCGAGGGTGACAGGGGATGACGGGAATTTGAATTTTTAGAGGCACCCTTAAGTGTCTGGTTGAGCTAAAAAATGTGTTTGGACAGACTTTGCCCGGTGAACTCTGCTGGCGAGTTCACCACAACAAATTGTGGTTCTTTTGTGATGAGACACAACATAATGTGTTTTCAGGAGGATTGCAAGCGCTTTTTAGGGGTCTAAATTCAGATTGATTCCAAGGGATTGAACAGCGAAGAAATTTAAATGTGCGTGAGTTCTTTGCGTATCCTCGCTACGAGGCTAATGGAAAATCTGGGCTAAAAATTAACTGTTGCAGTGGGCTCTTGAATCCGCTGGGCATTATCGATACTTTAAGTAAATATTCTCCAAATAATGACTTTGCAGGGCGGAGAGGAGGGGCGGCTGCTCTTGAGGCTACAACACCAAGCGCACGCTCAGAATGGTTAAAAAAACATCTTTTACGGAAATTCTATAGCTTATTAGTTGCCTTTTTGCGGTTTGTATTCATTGAATGATGCAAAAAATCGCGATTTTGTGATCTAATCTGTATAATTGGCATGGAGGTTTGGCAGCGTATACGATGATCCGTAAATCCGGGCCGTGAATAAACTGCGAATGTGGCGGAATTGGTAGACGCACTGGTTTTAGGTACCAGCGGGGTAACCTGTGAGAGTTCGAGTCTCTCCTTTCGCACCAGCCAACGTTGTTTTATATGAATATTTCAAAAGATGACATTAAAAATATTTATTTTTCAGTTGGTTAAATTTGTCAGGTTAAAATTTAGACGGCGATGTATGCCGCGACGAGGTGATTTAGAAAATGCAAGTTTCAATCCAGTCCAGTGAGGGTCTTGAGCGTCGCCTTACCGTAAAGGTGCCTGCCGAGCGTATTGAAAAAGAAGTCCAGGATCGCCTCAAATCGCTGGCGCGCCGCGCTAAAATTGATGGTTTCCGCCCCGGCAAGGTGCCGTTTATCGTGGTGCAGCGCAAGTATGGTCAACAGGTGCGTTATGAGGTGCGGGACGAGGTGGTGCGTTCCAGTTTTCAGGAAGCAGTCGTACAGCAGCAGTTGCGTCCCGCCGGTAACCCACGGATTGAGGACAGCAGCGCCGAGCCGGGTCAAGGCCTGGAATACACTGCCGTGTTTGAGATCTACCCAGAGATCACTCAGGTGTCTCTGGATAACATCACGCTTGCCAAGCCGACCGCTGAGATTGTCGACGCCGATGTCAGCGCCGTGATCGAGCGGCTGCGCAAGCAGCGTAATGAATGGGAAGACGCTACAGGCGGGGCACAGGACGGCGACCGGGTGGTAATGGATTTTGTCGGTACACTTATTGATGATAACGGGGATCGCCATTCATTTGCCGGCAACGAGGGCAACCAAGTGCCGGTAGTGCTGGGTTCCAAAAGCTTTATTGATGGTTTTGAAGCGCAACTGATTGGCGTAAAAGCGGGTGAAGAGCGTGTCCTCGACGTACGTTTTCCTGAGCAATACCACGCTAAAGAGCTGGCAGGTAGAGCCGTGCAATTTGCCGTTAAAGTAGCGGCCGTTTCCGTGCCCAAATTGCCCGAGTTGGACGATGCATTCGCGCTCAGTTTCGGCATTAGCGAAGGCGGCATCGAGGCGTTGCGCAGCGAAGTCAGAAATAATATGCAGCGCGAGGCCGAACAAGCCATCAAGCGCAAGATCAAGCAACAGGTGCTGGACGGTTTGCTGCAAGCCAATCCGCTCACTTTACCGCGTGCGTTGGTGGATTCTGAAATTGGCCAGTTAATGCAGCAGGCCAAGGATGATATGGAAGCGCGTGGCGGCGGATCGGCCAGCATCAACCTGCAACCGATTATGTTCGAAGAGCATGCGCGTCGTCGGGTCGCTTTAGGGCTGATTCTGGCTGAAATTATTCGCCAGAATGGTTTTGAAACCCAGCCGGAGCGGGTGCGTGCCATGGTGGAAGCCGCTGCTGCAAGCTACGACGACCCCACTGAAGTGCTGCGCTGGTATTATGCCAAGCGGGAGCGCATGGCGGGTGTTGAAGCGGTGGTGCTGGAAGATCAGGCGGTAGAGTGGATAGCCGAAAAAGTTCAGGTAAATGAAGTGCCCACGTCTTTTGATGAGCTGATTAAATCAGTCCAGGGCTAAACCGCTGACTGCCAGTATTACAGCCAATATTATTAAGGGAAAACAAGATGATGGCCGATAACCTTATTAAGGACAGTGCGCTTTACCCTACGGCATTGAATCTCGTTCCGATGGTGGTCGAGCAGTCCGCGCGGGGTGAGCGTGCTTATGATATTTATTCGCGTTTATTAAAAGAGCGGGTCGTTTTTGTGGTCGGGCAAGTGGAAGACTACATGGCCAATCTGGTTGTAGCACAGATGCTCTTTCTGGAATCGGAAAACCCGGATAAGGATATTCACCTTTACATTAATTCGCCGGGCGGCTCTGTCAGTGCCGGTATGGCGATTTATGATACGATGCAATTTATCAAGCCGGACGTCAGTACCATGTGCATTGGACAAGCCGCCAGCATGGGCGCGTTGCTGTTAGCGGGGGGTGCCGCAGGCAAGCGTTATTGCCTGCCTCATTCACGCATGATGATCCATCAACCATTAGGTGGATTTCAGGGCCAGGCTTCGGATTTTGATATCCACGCGCGCGAAATCCTGCAAGTGCGGGAGCGGTTAAATAAAATTTTGGCGCACCACACGGGTCAGCCCCTGGCAAAAATCAGTGTAGATACAGACCGCGATAATTTTATGAATGGATCAGCTGCAGTAGAGTATGGATTGATTGATAACATTCTTTCAAAACGGTCGCAGATCTGAAAACGTGTATATATCCTGAGGTGGTGCTATGAGTGACGATAGACACGGTTTGGGCGACGACGGCAAGAAGCTTTTATATTGTTCCTTCTGCGGTAAAAGTCAGCATGAAGTTCGCAAGTTGATTGCGGGTCCGTCAGTCTTTGTGTGTGATGAATGTGTTGAATTATGCAACGACATTATCCGCGAAGAAATGCAGGAGAAATCCACGTCACCGCAAGGCAGCAAACTGCCGACGCCGCATGAAATAAAACAGATTCTTGATGACTATGTGATTGGCCAGACACCCGCTAAAAAAGTGCTTTCCGTGGCGGTGTACAATCACTATAAACGCCTTAACGTTGGCCCGAAAAAGAGCGGCGATGTTGAGCTTTCCAAAAGCAATATCTTATTGATTGGCCCCACTGGCTCCGGCAAAACGCTGCTAGCCGAGACCTTGGCGCGCCTGTTGAATGTGCCGTTTACCATTGCCGATGCCACCACGCTCACCGAAGCGGGTTACGTGGGCGAAGATGTTGAAAACATTATTCAGAAACTGCTGCAGAAGTGTGATTACGATGTCGAAAAGGCACAAACTGGCATTGTCTACATCGACGAAATTGACAAAATTTCTCGCAAGTCAGACAACCCCTCGATTACCCGTGACGTATCAGGTGAGGGGGTACAACAAGCTCTGCTGAAATTGATTGAAGGC
>JANOOA010000196.1:0-2665 GCA_031421115.1 Gammaproteobacteria bacterium
GTGATTTTGAATTCCAGCGACTGCATGGTATGGGTGAAACTTTATATAGTGAATTAGTGGGGCCAGATAAATTCAACGTCGCGTGCCGTGTGTATGCTCCCGTGGGTAATGAAACAGATCTGTTACCCTATCTGGTGAGACGTTTACTGGAAAACGGCGCGAATACTTCATTTGTGCATCGCCTTGCCGATGATAAATCGCCGATTGAAAAAATAATTTCTGATCCTGTGCAAGAAATTAATATTTTAAAAAATATATTGAATGAACGTGTGCCTTTGCCAATACACCTCTACGGTGATGCACGGCGTAATTCGCAGGGCATCAATTTTTCCGATCCTTTGGAGATACATAAATTGCATGAAGCACTGCACGAGCCGCTGACACGTTACTGGCAGACTGCACCGATAGTGGGTGGCCAGGTGATGCCTGGTGTACCCATCCCTATTTTTGATCCCAGTGATAAACGCCGTGAAGTGAGTAGCGTGATTCTGGCAGATGCGGCCATGGTTGATGAGGCTTTATGGCGCGCCGCCCATGCGGCGAACACTTGGGACAACACGCCGGCCACCACACGCGCTGATATTCTGCGTCGTGCAGCGGATATTTTTGAGCAACACCGCGCAGAATTTATTGCCTTGTGCGTGCGTGAGGGCGGCAAGACAATTCCAGATGCGGCGGCAGAAGTGCGTGAAGCTGTAGATTTCTGTCGTTATTATGCGTTACTTGCACAACGTGCTTTTGCCGCCCCCACAACACTGCCTGGCCCCACCGGTGAATCTAACCAACTTAGTCTGCACGGGCGTGGCGTATTTGTCTGCATTAGTCCGTGGAATTTCCCGTTAGCGATTTTTATCGGACAGGTAACGGCAGCACTCGCCGCAGGTAATGCCGTTATCGCCAAGCCCGCTAGCCAAACGCCCTTGATTGCCGCACATGCCGTGCGTGTGTTGCACGAAGCTGGGGTGCCAAGTGATGTGTTGCATTTTCTCCCAGGCAAAGCTGACGTGGTAGGCCGCATTCTTATCAATGATTTACGTGTTGCAGGTGTGGCGTTCACCGGCTCTACTGAAACGGCACGTTTCATTAACCAGACACTCGCCACCCGTTCAGGCCCCATCGTGCCATTTATTGCCGAAACCGGTGGACAAAATGCCATGATCGCCGACAGTTCCGCGTTGGTTGAGCAACTGGTGATAGATGTCATGCACTCGGCGTTCAACAGCGCCGGTCAGCGTTGCTCGGCGTTGCGCGTGCTGTTTGTGCAAGACGATATTGCATCCCGCGTACTGCACGCCTTAAAAGGCGCAATGGATGAATTGCGGATCGGCGATCCGGCATTGTTAACCACAGATATTGGCCCGGTAATTGACGCGGCTGCCCAGTCTGCTCTTGATGCCCATGTGCAGCACATGCGCACTTCAGATCAGACGACATTGATTCATCAACTTACGCTGCCCGAAGACGCGCAGCATGGTAGTTTCTTTGCTCCGTGTGTTTTTGAAATTAATGATCTGCGCCAGCTTGAGCATGAGGTGTTCGGCCCGTGCCTGCATGTGATACGTTATGCCGCCGATAAACTTGACGATGTGATTGACGCCATCAATAACACTGGCTATGGCTTGACGTTGGGCATCCACAGCCGTATTGGAGAAACCGTGCGTCATATCCAGCAGCGGGTGCGTGTCGGCAATATTTATGTGAATCGCAACATAATTGGTGCAGTGGTGGGTGTGCAGCCGTTTGGCGGTGAAGGCCTGTCCGGCACCGGCCCGAAAGCGGGTGGTCCGCATACCTTATTACGTTTCGCAACCGAACGCGTGATTAGCGTCAATACCGCCGCCATGGGCGGCAATGCCGACTTGTTAGCGTCAGAGTAGTTTGTAGCGTGCTTATCCGGTTGTCACACCCAGTCACTACCGGTAGTGCCGAACTTTACGCCGCCAAATCACGACCCACTACATCTGGTAGGCGGGTGTGACAACCGGATAAGCACGGTTTGTAGGATGGGTGAGATGGAATGGAACCCATCAACACTTATGGCAAAGCATGAAGGGTGTAAACATTGAAACGCCATGGTCAGTGAATAATGGGTTACGCTACGCTCCACCCATCCTTGGCTTTGCCTTAGGCACGGCGCGCTATTTTTTTCGTGGATGGCATCTTCCTATTAAACGTGCGTATTATTCAGTTACTCAATATCAAACGCAATCCCCTGTGCCAGCATCGGCTTACTTCCCCAGTTAATCGTATTAGTCTGACGTCGCATATAGGCTTGCCACGCATCTGAGCCAGCTTCGCGTCCGCCGCCGGTTTCTTTTTCACCGCCGAAGGCGCCACCGACTTCTGCGCCGGAGGTGCCGATGTTGATGTTGGCGATGCCGCAATCGCTACCGGCGGCTGATAAAAACTGCTCGGCATGCTGTAGTTGCGTGGTGAATAGCGCGGAGGAAAGGCCTTGGGGTACGGCGTTTTGCAGGGCGATGGCTTCATCGGGAGTCTGGTAGCACATTACATACAGGATAGGCGCGAAGGTTTCGTGCTGCACGACTGGCCAATGATTTTCGGCGCGCACCAGGGTGGGTTCAACGAAGTGGCCAGGGCCTTGCAGCACGGTGCCGCCATAAAGAATTTCACCGCCTGCGGTGATGGCGTCTGCCAGTGCGCG
>JANOOA010000197.1:0-4152 GCA_031421115.1 Gammaproteobacteria bacterium
ATTCCCTTGTATTCATTGCGAATATTGTTAAGACTGTCCATTAATTCCGAGCTGTTCACCAGGTCATGGTCATGCACTTGCACCACGATGTTTTTGCCATTACCAATCTGCGTGAGATCATTGCTGTAACCGCGCGGTAGATTCCACACAGCCAGCGCCATCAGGCCAAGCACAAAAGCGGCGACGATGAGTTTGGTGAAGGGTGATTTTTTGTGGGTTGTGGCGGCGGTGTTATTCATGGGATCTCTGGAAATTGGGTGGGTGTGCTGTATTTTACGACGAATCCAGCCAGATGTTTGCATATATTATTGGAGGTTATACGGTCGCGTTATTTATTGCGCCCCCAGTTCGTATTCGAGTTCCCGAATTTAATCGCACTCGGCACTTGCCGTAGGCGTATAACCCGTCACACGGTTACGGCCGCTGTCCTTGGACGCGTACAAGGACAGGTCGGCTTCTTTGATGAGATCTTCGTAACGGCCAATGTCGGCCCGAAATTCAGTCACGCCCACGCTGATGGTTACTGTCAACGGTTGGGTGTTATAGATGATCGGGGTGACTGCCATCGCTGCCCGTAGCCGTTCCGCGACGACCATGGCTCCTGCTTGCGCGGTTTCCGGAAAGATCACCGCGAACTCCTCGCCGCCATAGCGCGCAAGAATATCCGCATCACGCAGACACCCGCTTAATCGACGTACGGTCTCGCGCAAGACCTCGTCGCCCGCCAAATGGCCATGTACATCATTGACCTTCTTGAAATGATCTAAATCCAGCAGCGCTAACGACAAGGTATGGCCATAGCGCTGCGCGCGGCTATACTCTTTAATAAGTGCCTGCTCAAAAAAACGCCTATTATAGATGCCAGTTAAGCCGTCGCGGTTACTGGCATCCGCTAAGGAAGCCAGTGTCTTCTGTAGCATGTTTTGGTAAATGCTGGTATCCGTAACGTCGAATAATGTAACGCAGACATACCGCACCTCTCCAGCCTCGTCCTTCATCGGCTGAAATGTGCAGTTCTGACGCATACAATCCACCCCCCCGGTTACCGGGCGGTTATGACGGAAACGGAACAAGTAGGGGCGCTGTTCCCAAGAGGTAAAGGAGCCATTTTTTAGCACAAAAATATTTTGTATCTTGCGCCGCAACCACTTCTCGGATTCCGCTAGTTCAGGAAAGGCATCAAACAAATTTTGTCCAATGATGTTCTTCGTGCGATATCCGCTGTGACTCTCCATGAATCGGTTCCAAACCACTACGCGGAATTCACTGTCGATGACGAAAATTCCGACATTGACTTTACCAACAATAAATTCCAGCAGTGACAGGTCTTCCGCAGAGGTTGACATTTAGATCGCTTCCATTAGCCGATCCAACGAGGTACGCAGCGTGTCTATGCCTTCCTCGGCCATCAGGATAAGCAAATGGCTTTTGAAATCACTATTCTCCAGGCCAAAATTAACCTCAACCAATAATGCATATTGCCAGGAAAGATTTTCTGGGGATAATACCAAGTCCAGGGGTATTTTTTCTGCCATAATGGACGGTGGCGAAAAACTCAAATCTGCACCAAATTGCTGCGCGATACCGTTAACGCACGCACCTACCAAGACGTTGCTTACATCCAATAACAATTCCTGTTCTTCCAAGGTACTTAACTCGTCGTTATAGCCCATCAGGTTAGCGAGATCCTTGCACCCCGCATTGTCGTAGATAACCACTGCCTCACCGCGTAATTCGTCGAAAAAAGCCTGACGTACGGCGCTTACCAACGATGTGTTGGAGATCATTTCCTGTACCGTGCGTATTACCTCCGACACATGTACCAGCCGTATCCGTGGCACGGACAGTTTAACGAATACATCCAGGGTTCGCGCCAGTCGGTCACCGGCCTGGCCCATGGCGATATTCACAACCTCCTGCAAGGCATCAGTTTGATCGGCGTTGAGTGCTGCGATGGTCATAGAATCCCAAACTCCGTAAGAATTTTTCTCACCTTGTCGGTATCCACCGGTTTTTTAATGAATGCCATCGCCCCTAGCGCCAATACCCGCTCCTGCGCTATGGGCTGAATATCAGCGGAGACCACGATCACCATTGTGTTGAAACCATCTTTTTTCAGATTCTCCAATACTTGGTATCCATCCATCACCGGCATGGTCAGATCTAGAAACATCACGTGCGCCTTGCCTGCGTGATAGGCTTCAAGAGCCTCCACACCATTGGCTGCCTGAGTGATATCCACACTCCACTCGGCAGGTAAAGACCTGATCATAATCTTACGGGAAAGCGCCGAGTCATCCACAACAGTAACGGGTGTCAACATTGGGTCTAAAAATCCCTCGTAATTAGTGCATGAAAATAAGCTATGCCACCATTTTGGCAGCAGGTGACGGTGAAGATTGAATACTTTTGAGTGGTTAGCTAAGTCCCGGCCCCGGTAGTTTTTTTGATCAACTTATTATCGAGGGCCGAGGGCATTTAGAAGAGCAGCTCCTGTTTCCTCAGCATTAGTAGTCCATATGGTTTTTATTAAGTTACTGGCTCAATGCAATATGAAGCGCAGGCAGATGCAGTGTAATACCGCAACTCATCTGTTAATGATGCCGTAATGACAGCAAAACCGCAACAACCACGCCAATTTCTCTTTTAACGGTAGTCGGATGGCTGCAATGAAGGTATAATGGCGTCGCTTCATTGCTTATGGAATGATACTGTTCTGGTAAGATTTAGCAGTCTGCTGGCACAGGGTTAGCAGAACTCGTTTTCCCTCTCATGGGCCGTTAGCTCAGTCGGTAGAGCAGCGGACTTTTAATCCGTTGGTCGCTGGTTCGACCCCAGCACGGCCCACCAATTTTATCCAATTTTTCCATAAGCTTATCTTGTCTCCTTCGTTATAGTAAAAATAGGTGCAACTACCCTTGCACCGTTTTTGCACCAGCCACTACCCTTTGTCGGCACAAATTTTCGACGTAGTCGACCAGGTGATCAGCGTTCAGATGGGCGCACCGGGGGGGGCGTACCATTTCGACCGATGATCAGCCAGCCATTTCCTGGGGCGCGTACAGCAGCGTTCTGGCCTGGACATGCCAAAGATGCCTAGGTGTGGCGGAGATCGTGGAACCTGAAGTCCTGGATGCCGGCTCGCTTGAGAGCTTTACGCCAGGCGTGATTGTTGGCGTGGGTGACGCGGCTGCCTTGGTAGGTAAACACCCAGTGAGTATGACGGCCAAGCTGACGGCGCAGGATCAACACGGTTCCGACGTTGGGAGGCGCGGTAATGGCTTTGCGCGCCTTGGCCGAGTCAGGATGAATTCAGGCGATGCGGTGCTCAAGGTCTACCTGCGACCATTCCAGTTCGGTGATGTTTGATTCTTGCAGACCTGCCGCGAGCACAAAACCAGCCATGGCCGCCAAGTGAGGTGGTAGCGAATCGCGGCGCAACGCCGTCCATGGCTCAAGTCGGTGCGGCTGTGGCTGGTGAGCAGTTCCAGCAACACGTGCCGACGATACGCCAAATCCATTGCAAACCTCCCAAAAATCAAAAGTGATTCGCAAATTATTTCATATCTCTTCTCGTGACGACACTATCCAATGAGAATTGGAATAAGTCTCGATCTTTATCGGTCAAGCTGGCACAGCCTACCTGATATTGGCGTTTACAGCATCTCAATTTTTTTGCTTTGTTCTTGCAGTTTTTCCAGTGCCGAGCGCATTTCGTTAATGCGTTGGCGTTCTTTTTCAACGATGTCTGCCGGGGCGCGCTCGACATAGTTGGCGTTGGACAGTTTGATGTCGCCACGTTCGATGTCTTTATTGAGCTTTTCAATCTCTTTGGCAAGGCGCGCAAGTTCCGCGTTTTTGTCAATGAGACCCGCCATGGGAATGAGTAGCTTGAGTTCGCCGACCAGCCCAGTAGCTGATTCAGGTGCGACACTGCCTGATGCCAACAGGGTAATGGATTCCAGTCTGGCCAGACTGGTGAGGTAGTGGCGGTTGCGTTCGAGACGAGCCGTGTCTTCAGGGGTGTAGTTGTCCAGCAAGACGGGCAGTGGTTTACCTGGGGCGATATTCATGCCGCTGCGAATTTGACGCACGGCCACAATGAAATCCATTACCCAGGTCATTTCGGTGATGGCCTGTTGGTCTATCTTG
>JANOOA010000198.1:0-3526 GCA_031421115.1 Gammaproteobacteria bacterium
TGTGGCACACGACGATAAGGACGCGCCGCCGAGGGCACAGAATTATCCACCGGCTGTAACCCCTGCACACGCGTTAGAAAATAAATATTTTCACGCTGATAGGTGAGATCAAGACGGCGCTCCATGTGGGTAACACTGGCAACACTCAGGCCACCGCCAAAATCACTCAGGTAGTCTTTGTCGGATACATAGTTAAACAGCAGGTCACTGTTCCAGTAGGGCGCAAGATTGGTGGCGTGCCGGTAGGCCGCAGACAGGCGATCTTTGCCATACACCTTGTCGCCAGACAAATAGCCTATATTCATCTGCCCGCTGCTCGCATGGTTAAGCCCAGTGCTGGCACGGGTAATATAGCGAAACTCCGTATCCATCAACACACCGCGTTCGGTCATGATGCGTGGCGTAATAGTGGCATCACGATGCGGCGCAAGATTCAAATAATAAGGGATGCGAATCTCGGTACCCGATTTCGATGACATGCCAATCTGCGGAATCAGAAAGCCGGTTTTGCGCGCATTGGTAATCGGAAAGGAAATATATGGAATGTATAAAAACGGCACGCCCATAAAACGCACCGTCGCATTATACGCCGTACCCATGCCGCTGCCCTGATCAAGGGTCACGCGCGACGCCTTTAACAACCAGGCTTCGCGGCCAGGATCACAGGTGGTATACGTCGTGTCTTTCAGACGCGTGACATTCGCATTGTCCTTGATAACAATCCGCGCACTGCCACGCGCATGCTGTTCTTCAAACCGAAACCGGGCATTATCAAAGTGGCCTTTTTCAGTTTCCAGCTCCACAAAACCCGCATCACCACTTAAATCCAGCGTATCACTTTGATAATGGACATTGCCCTTGGCCTCTGCGGTATCCTTGGCCTCATCATAAATAACGGTATCCGCCGCCAGACGCTCCGCCGCACGACGCAGTAAAACCTTACCGCTGAATACCGATATACTGTCATCGCGCATCATCGCGCTATCGGCATCTACCAGTGTAGGGGATTCTTCTGGCGTAACAGGGGTCAACGTGCGTGGCTTGGCAACAGAATGGGTATGACACAGCGCCCATGGCGCTTCAGTGGACGGAGGCGTAGCGGCAAAAGCTGCGGTCACGGGATCCCATAACCAAAAAAAGATACAGCAGCGGCTCAGTAGTGTCGATAAAGAATAATTCACGGCTACACTATTTAAAGTAAATGGGCATGGTGAACAAGGGTTGGTAAATCACCCTGTATATCGCTTAATATATAAGAATTATAACCCCCTGTGACCAGGAACACTAATGCCATGCTGAACCGCCTTGATGAACTGACTCACTGGCTGCGCCACGATGTAGGCCTGCCGACCTTCGACATTGCACCTGCATCCAGCGATGCCAGTTTTCGGCGTTATTTTCGTGTGCAGCATGCAGATCAAAGCCACATCGTCATGGACGCCCCGCCCGACAAGGAAAACTGCCATCCCTTCGTCAACGTCGCTCAAGCCTTTCACGAACGCGGGCTAAATGTTCCGCGCGTGCTGCATGCCAATCTGGAGCGGGGATTTTTGCTGCTCACTGATCTGGGGAGCCGTCAATACCTGGAGGAGCTGAGCACACCCAACGCCAATCCCGATCAACTCTATGGCGATGCACTGGATACACTATTACGATTACAATGCCCAGGCGCACCCGACAACTCTCTGTTGCCACCCTATGACTTACCACTGTTACTGCGTGAAATGACGCTGTTTCGGGATTGGTTCATGGCACAACATCTGAAAATAACACTCGATGATGCCATCACTGTCATGTTTGACCGCACCTTCAATCTACTCGCCCAAGCTGCGCTCGAACAGCCGCAGGTCTGGGTACACCGCGATTACCACTCGCGCAATCTAATGTTCACTGAGCAACACAACCCCGGCGTACTCGATTTTCAGGACGCCGTCATCGGACCCATCACCTACGACCTGGTGTCACTGCTGCGTGACTGCTACATCGCCTGGCCGCGCGAACAAGTGGAAGAGTGGGTGGAAAAATATCATGGGCAGGCAACGCAGGCGGGCATACTCAGCAACATCAGTTTGGCGCAATTCCTGCGCTGGTTTGATTTAATGGGGGCGCAACGTCATCTCAAAGCCATCGGCATCTTCGCCCGCCTGAATATCCGTGACGGCAAACCAGGCTACCTCAAAGACATTCCGCGCACTCTGGGCTATGTGCTCGATGTTAGCAGCCGCCACCCCGAACTGACCGAATTTCACCTGTTTTTACAAGATAATATCCAGCCAAGAATGGGTGCTTTCAACCAGTAAGTCATGCAAATTTTGCTCTAATGCGAACTAAATTCTGAGAATTTAGTTCGCATTAGAGCAAATAATCGCGCGCCACGACTTGTTTATTTCGAATAACGCAAACGCGTTCCATGCAGCAGCGACAGCGTAATCTCTTCCGCCGTTAACTCCACAGGGAAATACGCGCCGGAAATCTTGGCGGCGTTGATGCTGGCGCCTTCTAAACGGCTGGTGCTGAAGTCAATACCGCGCAGATCAGTTTGTCGAAAATAACCGCCGCTAAAATCCAGACCCGCCGCATCCAACCCGCGCAGATCCACACCCCGGAAATCACAGTGCTTCAAATCCGTTGTCGCACCATGCGATTTTTTTTCATTGAAGTCAACTATATGGCCGTCACGCAACAACCGGTATAAAACATCATTGGCTTTAATTTCAGGTTTGGTAGTCATTGTCCACCTCGTCATAAAAAATCGGATTACATGCAATCGTCACTATTATTTGCGGAGCTGCAACGCTTCCAGATTACCTTTGTTACCGCGCACAAATACAATTTCGTTAGAGGCCACTGGCATGATGCTGATCGGGATTGACCCGGATTCTTCACTCAATTCGTAGCGCGCCACAAAACGACCGTCATCACGCGCCAGCCAATGCACATATCCCTCATTGTCTGCCACTATCAGAAAGTCGCCTTGCGCTGCGGGGGCGGTAACGCCTCGTCCGTGCAGCTTGTCCTGCTTCCACAATGCAGCGCCAGTGCTGCGCTCCAGCGCCCACACATGGCCTGCCTGGTCGGTGATGTAAATTTTGCCCTTATCAATCGCAGAATCAATCACGAAATCCGCATAGGCCGACATTTCGCGCGACCACAATATGCGGCCTGACTCTTGATCTACCGCAACCAGACGTCCCTGAAATGATACCGCGTAAATTACCCCATCAACCAATACCGGGTCGGCATCCACATCAATCATCTGTTCCAGTTCAGAGCGGCCTTGCGGCACACCCACACGCGTTTCCCAAACCAACGCACCGTCACGTACATTATAAGCAGCCAGTGTTCCATTAGCGAAACCCACCACAATCTTCTCACCGGCCAGCAACGGCGAACTGGTGCCACGCAACGTTAAGATCGGCACATTCTGCGCATGTACCCACAGGCGCTTACCCGTTGCGGTGTCGAGCATGAACACCTTGTCGTCGATGGTACGCACTGCCACTCCATACTCTGTTGCGCGCGGTGG
>JANOOA010000199.1:0-2736 GCA_031421115.1 Gammaproteobacteria bacterium
GTTCGATTTTAAGCTGAATCATGCGGCGTTCGAGGCGATCCATTACCTCGGGCTTGGAGTCGATTTACATACGAATACGGCTGGCCGATTAATCAATCAGGTCGATGGCTTTATCCGGTAGATTGCGGTCAGTGATATAGCGATGCGAGAGCATCGCAGCGGCAACAATCGCCGGGTCAGTGATCTCCACGCCGTGATGGATTTCGTATTTTCCCTTCAGGCCGCGCAGAATGGCAATGGTGTCTTCCACTGAAGGTTCATTTACTAATACTTTCTGAAAGCGTCGTTCCAGCGCCGCGTCTTTTTCGATGTATTGGCGATATTCATTGAGGGTAGTCGCGCCCACACAGTGCAAGTCACCACGCGCCAGGGCGGGCTTCAGCATGTTACCTGCATCCATCGCGCCTTCGCCTTTGCCAGCACCGACCATGGTGTGCAGCTCATCAATGAATAAAATCACCTGGCCTTCCTGCTTGGCTAGATCATTCAACACTGCTTTGAGACGTTCTTCAAATTCGCCGCGAAATTTTGCGCCCGCAATCAATGCGCCCATGTCGAGCGATAATACGCGCCGATTTTTTAATCCTTCAGGTACTTCACCATTAATAATGCGCTGTGCCAGGCCTTCCACAATCGCGGTCTTGCCCACGCCGGGTTCACCGATCAGCACCGGGTTGTTTTTAGTGCGGCGCTGTAACACCTGAATGGTGCGGCGAATCTCATCATCACGGCCAATGACGGGGTCGAGTTTGCCCTGTTCGGCGCGCTCAGTGAGGTCGATGGTGTATTTTTCCAATGCCTGGCGTTGTTCTTCGGCATTGGCGTCATTAATTTTTTGCCCGCCGCGCATTTTTTCAATCGCCTGCTCGATAGAGCCTTTGGCCGCCCCCGCTTTACGCAGTAGCTCACCCAGAGCGCCTTTATCTTCCAGCGCCGCGAGGATAAACAGTTCACTTGAAATAAACTGATCTTTACGTTGCTGCGCCAATTTGTCAGTGAGATTCAGCAGGCGCGTCAAATCATTGGAAACATGCACCTCACCCGCACTGCCTTCCACCGTCGGCAGACGATCCAGCGCTTCGCCTAGTTGCGAGCGCAAACGGTTGACATTAACGTCGGATTGCCCCAGCAGCGAACGCACCGTGCCGCCCTGCTGATCGAGCAGCGCCGCCATGACATGAGCCGGGTCAATAAATTGATGATCGCGCCCCACCGCCAGGCTTTGCGCGTCCGCCAGCGCCATCTGGAATTTGCTGGTCAGTTTATCCATCCGCATTGGGTGTGTCCTCGTGGTTATAAAATGTTATTTGTTAGATGGGGGCGGCAGGGGGAAGATTCAAGCGAGGCGGTGGTGAGTTTTTATACCTATGACTTAATTAGCAAATTTTTAAGCGTGCCTTTGTCCGGTAGTCGATAGATATGAAAGTCGCTATCCAGGGAAATAATATTTTTGACGCCAGTTTGTAGCGCTAATACCACCAGTGAGGCGTCGGCCAAGTCCATGGGACGGTCACGGTATTTTGCAGTCAGATCAATGATGCGTTGCAGTGAATCAGGCGCCAACTCGAGGATTGTCAGCCCACCACGATTAATCCAGGAAAGAAAGGCAAGTTGTCCTTCTACCCCGTTGCCGAGCAGATGGCATACTTCAGTAATGACAGGCCATGAGGTGAAAATACTTCCCTTGTAGCTTTTGATAAAGCTGATCACTTGTGGATGGTGTTTGTCGTCTCTATCGAACGCGGCAATCAGTGGCCCAGAGTCAGCGAGTGTTTTTTGCACGAATTTTCGCCTTTACATATTCTTTTCTGCGTTCAGATAAATCTGGCCGTCCGCTGCCAACCGCGCCAAACAAATCAGCGCCAAGGCTATAAGGCGTTTCCTCTACAGGGTGTGATTTAAGATATTCGCTCAAGCTGCGTTTAACGATTTCGCTCTTGCTGAGATGCAGGCGCTTGCTTAAACGGGTGAGTTGTTTCTCAAGCTGAATGTCGAGTCTGACACTGAGTGTCATGGCGGGTAACCTCTGTATTACGCTATTGTAATACAGAATACATGAATGTAATACAGACTGTCAATGCAGTCTTCTGGGTAATCAGCGGCTGAATTTAACCGGATACGGAAACAATTCATCCAGCGGTACGCTGCGTCCGGCAGTTTGTACGATGCGCGCATGTTCGCGGCGGAATCCGCGGGCGTTGGCGAGACCGCAGGAATGGGCTAACTTGTCCACCTCCATGTTCATCCAGTACGCATAGTTTGCGACACGTGTGGCTTTGTCTTCCACTACCAGCCCACGTTGCAGTTTTCTGTTATGCGTGGTGATGCCGGTGGGGCAAGTATTCTGATGGCATTGCAACGATTGTATGCAGCCCAGCGCAAACATGAAACCGCGCGCGGTTACGGTGAAGTCAGCGCCCACGCACAGTGCCCAGGCAACCCGTGCTGAGGTGACCAGCTTGCCCGAGGCAATTACGCGCACGCGGTCACGCAGGCCACTGGCAATGAGTGCATCTACCAGCATTGGCAGCGACTCATTAAGGGGCAGGCCGACATGGTCAGCCAATACTTGTGGAGCCGCGCCCGAGCC
This sequence comes from Gammaproteobacteria bacterium, assembly GCA_031421115.1. Taxonomy (GTDB): domain Bacteria; phylum Pseudomonadota; class Gammaproteobacteria; family Ga007554. The sequence continues at coordinate 2,591 of JANOOA010000199.1, forward strand.
GCCGTCGCCGCCGTCCAGGCTGATAAAATCCGGTGCGCTGTCGGTGCCCCGGCATAAAATGCTTTCACAGAGGCTGAGAATCGCGGCCTCTGATCCCAGCACGGTTTTAATACCCACCGGCAAGCCGGTGACATCGCGGATGCGCA
>JANOOA010000200.1:0-6309 GCA_031421115.1 Gammaproteobacteria bacterium
GGAACGCTCTACTTCAATAGTGAAATCGACGTGGCCTGGAGTATCAATAATGTTAATGCGATGCGAAGGAAACTGTTTGGCCATACCGGACCAGTAGCAGGTGGTGGCGGCAGAGGTAATGGTAATGCCACGCTCTTGCTCCTGCTCCATCCAGTCCATGGTCGCAGCACCGTCATGCACTTCGCCAATTTTGTGGGACACGCCGGTATAATACAAAACGCGCTCAGTGGTCGTCGTCTTACCGGCGTCGATATGCGCCATAATGCCGATATTCCGGTAACGATCAATGGGGGTTGTACGTGCCACGACTCAAAAATCCTTCAAATTAAACGTATAGGTAGTTACAGCGCCAATTACCAGCGGTAATGGGCAAAGGCTTTGTTGGCGTCAGCCATGCGATGCGTATCTTCACGCTTCTTCACGGCGGTGCCACGGCTTTCGTAGGCATCCATCAATTCACCCGCCAGACGCAAACCCATGGTTTTTTCGCTGCGGTTACGCGCGGCGTCAACCAGCCAGCGCATCGCCAATGCGCTACGGCGCATTGGGCGAACTTCGACAGGCACCTGATACGTGGCACCACCGACGCGGCGGGATTTAACCTCAACGACCGGACGGATGTTATCCAGCGCCTGACTGAATACCTCGAGCGCATCACCGCGACCCTTCTTGGTAATCTGCTCCAGCGCACCGTAGACAATTTGCTCGGCAATCGATTTCTTGCCGCTTTTCATTACAACGTTAACAAATTTGGCAAGCAACTCGCTTCCGTATTTCGGATCGGGGAAAATTACTCGCTTCGCATTAACTCTTCTTCTTGACATCGCTTTAACCTAAATTCAGCTTTTGATAGTTACGATAAACAACCTAAACTTCCAGATCAGCTCTTGGGACGCTTGGCGCCATATTTGGAGCGCCCCTGACGACGCGCACTCACTCCCGAGGTATCAAGACTGCCGCGCACCGTGTGGTAACGCACGCCAGGCAGATCTTTAACTCGACCACCACGAATCAACACGACTGAGTGCTCTTGCAGGTTATGGCCTTCGCCACCGATGTAGGTAGTTACTTCCATGCCATTAGTCAAGCGCACACGAGCCACTTTGCGCATTGCAGAATTGGGCTTTTTAGGTGTGGTGGTATACACACGCACACATACGCCACGCTTCTGCGGGCATTCGGCCAGCGCAGGCACGTTGGTCTTCATCTTTTGCCGTACGCGCGGCTGACGCACTAACTGATTAACTGTTGCCATTACCTAACTCACTCCAGCAAAAACAAAAAACAGGCGACCCGCCATCCCCACCGCATCAGGGCACCATGAAGCGGACGGCGCAAAGAACGCAAGGTGAAGCGCCCGAAGAATTACTAATGATAAACCGCGCTTTGCAAGCGACACATCAAAGAATCGGAGATTTTATGGACTCACGGCTCAAGTGTCAAGCATGAATCCTGCAACCCCCCCATTCTCCCCGCACTTACCAGAGGAATTCTCTCAAGATATTCTACCAAGCCAAATAGTCTACCATAGTTTTATCTGGAAAAGATGCTCTTTATAGAGATTAATTTCAGGCGCCTCTCCGCACGCTGATATACAGTACGCCCATCAACACCAGCACCGCACCCAGCATTTGCATTGTCGACATGGACTCACCTAAAAACAGGTAAGCAAGCACCAAAGTAGCGACGGGGCCCATCGAGCCGATGATGGAGGTCTTGTCGACTCCTATGCGGCGAATACCCTCAGACAGTAACAAAGCAGGCAAAACTGTTGAAAAAATTGCCATCGCCAGAGCGAGGCCATATACCGGCATGGGCTGGATCAGGGCGTCTATAGGGTTGACTACGCCAAAATGCAGGCCGACGCCTGCACAGGAAATGGTCATGGCATAGCCGGTAAAGCGTGCGGAACCAAGGCGCGCGATGATGCCGCCGCTGCCAATCAGGTAAATGGCGTAGACCAGGATGCTGGCGAAAACCAGGGCACCGCCGAGGATGATGTCTTTTTGGGCAAGGTTCACGTCATGCGCAAACACCAAGGCGATGCCGGTGTAGCTGAGCAACAACGCCACGCCGACGTGGCCGGTGATGCGACGCTTAAAATACACGGCAGATAACACTACAACCAGCGTGGGATATAGAAATATGACGAGCCGCTCCAGGCTGGCGGAGATATAGAGCAGGCCAAGGAAGTCGAGCAGGCTGGCCAAGTAGTAGCCCAGCACCCCGAGCAGGGCTAGCAGGCCCCAGTCGCGGCGGGTGATGTCTGCTGCGCTTTCGCGTCGCGCCGCCCAGATGGCCATAACGATAAAAAATGGCAGCGCAAACAGCATACGCAATGCCAGCAGGGTGACGGCGTCCACACTGTAGACGTAGGCCAACTTGACCAGCACGGCCTTGCCGGAGAAGGCGACGGCAGCAATAAAGGCGCAGAGTGCGCCGATCAAGGCGTATTGGTTGTTTGGTGCTGCGGGCTGTGCCACAAAATGCTCCCTATATAATTCGGTCGGCAACGGGTCTTGCGGTATAGCGGCAAAAAATAACTGCGGCAAGATCCGCAGCCAGTGTTGTGATTCTTAACCCAGATTCTCCATTAGCCTCGTAGCGAGGGTGCGCAAGGCGCTGAAGATGGGTGAGAAAAGTTGAAAAACAGTCGGGGGCGTAGTCACTCTACGGTGACAGACTGTTTTTCAACTTTTCTCGCGCAGATTCAGTGCTTTGTGCGGTCGCAGTAGAGCGCCAATGGGAAGTCTGGGTTTAATCCAGGATAAAAACTAGGCGCGCGACAACATGCTGCGACGGACTGACAGGGGTAGTCGTCACAGGTGCTTTGGTATGAGGCGGGGAATCGAAGATGTGACTCATGCGTGGACTATACGTGCATGCCGCAAAAAAAGCCAATAGTGCATAGTGTGTGGCAGGTGGTATTATCCCCATCCTTATGAATAAATCTATCCCCAAGGTGTTCGCTGGCATTGGCGTTGCGCTGGTGGCGGTGCTGGCGTTTTTGCTGCTCAGCAGCAAGACGTTGCGCGTTGTGGACGCGGCGTCAACGCAGATGTCTGCGTGGGTTCCGGTCAGCAGTTTTCAGTATCCACGACGCGCGCTGACAGCCGTGGCGGTGAATGGCTATTTATATGTGCTGGGCGGCATCAATGATAACGATGCGTATGTAAAGGAAGTGGAATACGCACGCATTAAACCGGACGGTACGCTGGGTGCGTGGCGCACTACGGCGACGCTGGTCGAGGGTCGTTTTTATCTCGCGGCGGTGGGAACGAATAATTATCTTTATGCGCTGGGCGGCGCGACAGGGCCGCGCGGTGACGATAATCAGCCGATCGCTTCGGTGGAGCGCGCCAGGATCAATGCGGATGGCAGCCTAGAGCCGTGGCAACTGCATAATTACCTGACCACGCCCCGGCGCGGTTTGAAGACAGTGAAATACAATAATCAGATTTACGCAATTGGCGGTTATAACGGGGTGTTTTTGAAATCGGTGGAGCGCGCGACACTTCAGCCCGATGGCTCACTGGGTGAATGGCAATTGGAAAAAGAAGCGTCGACCATCGACCGTTATATCCATTCCGCTGCGATTTTCAATAATCATATTTATTTGCTGGGCGGGCACGTGCGTAGCGCGCAGAAGATCAGCTATGGCGATGTGGAGATGACTTCGATACAAGCCGATGGCACACTACTGCCGTGGCGCATTGAAACCAGCACCCTGCAAATCCCACGCTTCATCGCGACAGCGTTTGCCATGAATAATCAGGTCTATATGTTGGGCGGGCACGATGGGAAGTATCGCCTGGACAGCGCGGAGCGCGCGCCCATCGACGCGCAGGGACGTGTGGGCGACTGGTCATTTGCCACTAAATTGAATGTCGCAAGAAGTGCTGCGGCGGTGGCGGTATATAGCGAGACTGTTTATGTGCTGGGTGGGATGGATGAGGGCGCGTTGAATAGTGTGGAGATGGCTGGGCGAAGGCGGGTTGGCTCGCAGGGCATAAATCAACCAACCAAATAGGAAATTATCAGTTACGCTCCGCGAATCTAATGACGCCGGTTCGGGTTAGTATCTGTGAGGAAATAACTTGGACATTTGACCGTTGGATTGGGGTGCGATGCTAGGCGCGCCCAAGGCCAGCGAATCAAATGTCCAAGTTATTTTCGAACAGACCCTTGGTGCGCTAAAAACACTGACGGATAGCTGCGACCCCCCTACTCGCCGGAAACCATACCTTGCAGCTTTGGCAACAGGCGCACCAGATCCTCAATGGCCTTTTGGTTTCCGGCCAGTCGACGCTGCGCCGCCATCTCGTGTAACCATTCCTTACGGTTGATGGCCGGGAAGCCCATCACCTGATCCTTGTCCACGATGTCTTTGGTTACACCCGACTGCGCAAACACCACGGCATGAGAGCCCACAGTGACATGGTCGGCCACGCCGCTCTGCGCGGCCAGGGTGGCGTAGTCCCTGATCACCGTGGAGCCGCCGATGCCGGTCTGGCCGCACAATAAGACACCCGCTCCAATATGCACGTTGTGCGCAATATGCACCTGGTTATCGATTTTGGTGCCCGCGCCCACGCGCGTTTCGCCCAGCGCCGCCCGGTCAATGCAGGTGTTGGCGCCGATCTCCACATTCGACTCGATCACCACCGTGCCCACCTGTGGAAATTTCACATGCTCGCCGTTACGGAGCTTGTAACCAAAGCCGTCTGAACCAATGACTGTGCCAGCGTGGAGAATGACGTTATCGCCCAACCGCACGCCGTCATAGAGCACCACGTTTGGATGCAACACGCAGTTATCGCCCAGCGTTACGCCATCGCCAATATGACACCCGACCATCACCCAGCAGTTGCGACCAAGCGTGCTGCGCACGCCGATGGACGCGAACGCCTCCACGCACGTGCCCACGCCAAGGGTTGCCGCCGGGTCGATGTGCGCCTTGGCGCTCAGTGTGCCGCCGCTGACTTTCTGCGGGTAAAGCCGGCTCAGGCAGGCAATGAAAGCCATCTCGGGATCATCCACCAGCAGCAGACAGGCGCCAACATTCACGACATCGCCCGCCGTGCCTTGCGGCACCAGCACGGCACTGGCCCGGGTGGTCTTGAGTTTTCCTGCGTATTTCGGGCTACCGAGAAAGGTCAGTTGGTTCGTGCCGGCCACGTCAAGATTAGCGGCGGAATCGATGGTTTGCCGGGAGTTGCCGCCAAGGATGTCCGCGCCGCACATCTCGGCAAGTTCTTTGATCGTGATTGCCATGGTTATTCTGAACTCCGCTCTATGAGGATTTTCCGCCTGCCTCCAGAATAGAGTAGCAGAACTAAAGGGGCTGGAGTTCTTATTTTTACTTTACAGCGTCGGTTTGCGCTTGATGGGGTATGCACCGTTACGGGCGTAGGTTATCCCAGACGCCGTCTGGACGATGCGGTCTTTGACCGCGGGTATCCCCAACGGCCTTGTCTTGCCATCGCCTTTCGGTATTTCTACCCGTCTGACCGGTTGCGGCTGGTAGCTTCTTTCGTCGAGCGACTGCGCAAGCTCGCACAGAGACTCGCAGCTCTGTGCCGCAAATCGTTCGATGCTCTGCCTATCCACGCCCGCCGCTCCGCCGTTGCCGGCCACTTTCCGCCATGCGGCGGCCAGTGCCGTCGGGCGTGTTGCCTTGTCCATCAAGCTGAACCATTTGCCTCCTTTGACGCCGTTACCCAGCGCCGACAACCTGCGTTCCGTCCAGACCGAGGCGGCTACCCACGACCCGTCGCAGTCGGGGGTGTCTGCGATTTGTATAGCCCTGTCGGGCACTTCCGCCTCCATCCACGTGGGTGACCCGGACATCGCTGTGTGCGCCTGTTCAGCATGTCCGGTGTGTTTCAGGCTTCGCCATGGAATCGCTGGCGCGCCGTCACGTCCCGCCGAATCGAGCGCGTTATCCTGCAGACTGCCAGTTCGCCTCCGGTTGCTCTCCACCCCACCTCGCAGCAGCACAGTTACCTTCGGCTACCGGGCTTGGCTTACCCTGACACGGACTTCCACCGTGCTGTTTGTACGCCTTCACGGGCGCACGATTCCCGCCTGCGCGGGAATGACGGGAATTTGAATTTTTAGAGGTGCCCATAAGTATATCCCGTTCACTCTGAGCCTATGCCTGGCTGGACATCAGATGCACGGCGGCGGAAACGATTTGCCAAATCCGCATTTACTTCGCGGCGACGATGGAACACCATTTCCTTCACTTCGTACATGGAGACGCACGGAAATAGCTTGACGAAGGCCAGAAATAGCAAACCAAACCAG
>JANOOA010000201.1:0-3119 GCA_031421115.1 Gammaproteobacteria bacterium
GTCAAGCATAATAATCAACTAAACTGCTGATGGTTTGACTCTGTAATTCCCTCAATGGAACATCGTCAATGGCATTATCCATGTCAGAAAATATTGGGTGTATTGCAGCAGAGCCGGGGTGTTGTCCGCGTTGATCTGAAAAAGAATGTGAGGCGACGTTCACGTTCGTCAAATTTAAGCCATTATCATTAAGCATATCACGTAATTTTGGAATAGACGCTTCAAGCGCATCGCGCGTAAGCAAATGCGAGGCATTAAATGAAAGGCTCACCTGATCCTGATCCATAACAATACGCACTTCAATCGGCCCAAGATGCGGCGGGTTAATATGCAGCGCAGCGGCCTGTAGGCCCTGCGTCATCATCCACTGCACGCGGCCCCCTAACTCCTGACCCCAACCGCTCGTACCCAACGGTGTAGTGATGGCGGGTGCACTGGTCAAGGCAAGCGCATTAGAAATTCCACCGGGCTGAATATTAACCATTGCTGCTGTGGGAAAGCTGCTATTCTCGCCAGGCACCGCTACCATTGCCGGAGTTCGAAATAGGTTCTCATTCACCATCTTCCCAAGGTCTGCCAAAATATCAGCGCTGATTTTATTTTGCAGTGGTGATGCCACAAGAGCCAGAGCAGGCGCCAGCATCTCTGGCCTCACCGGTAACCCCATAACACTCTGCGAGCTTGCTGCGGCGAGTGGCAAAGCAGTGGATGTCGATTGGGATAAGATCGGTGATAATGACACATTCAGCACGGCGTCCATGCTCCTGTTCTTCAAAAGAAGCAACGCACTCGTCAATGCGCCAGGCTCCTTCCGCATTACACTTGCCATCGCGCTATCTATAACGCTCCCTGCCGCCACGGGGGTTGGCTTGACTGCTGCACCGGGTAACATCACTATCGGCAGCATAAGCGCAGGTGGCAAAAGGTCGCTCACAACCGGCATATCTTGCCGCTCTGCACTCGCATCCTGCTGCCCCTGTGGTGACGGCAGTGGCATACCGTTATTCAATAAGGTTTCTTGCGGGGCACCCGGCAGCACAGTGGCTGCGGACTCGGCGTCCTCGTCCAAGCCTAGCGCCGACTCCAACGCGTCAGAAAAACTATTTTCAGATGAATCACTTACCGAAACTTTTCCCGCAGGGGCAGCCACGGCCATATTTGCCGTGGGTTGCATATTTGTTGATCGCGGCTGCATTTTCATTAAATCCATATATTTACCATTATATTCAAATACCTTAATTATCTATCGGGCATTGATTTACACTATTCCCAATATCCCGCCGCTGACTTCTTAGTAATAAAATGCAAATTATGCGCCATGTGGCTTTGAGTCACCTTAAACCCAGATTTTCCATTAGCCTCGCAGTGAGGGTGCGCAAGGTGCTGAATCTGGGTTGAACTGGGTCAAACCGCTGCCGAGGTTGTTGTCACCTCGAAAAAGTTTATTGTCATTCTGAGCACAGCAAGCATAGCGTGCGCTGTGCGCACGAAATTAGCGTGGCATGCTAATAATGAAGACAATAGATATGGACACTTCTCAACGATGTGGCACTGCATTGCCCTGGAAACGGCAGTTGAAGTGATAAAAAGTATTTCACATAGAGCCTCTACTTTTCTTCTGCATGGTTATGTCCTGGCTGCGCAGGTCGGTCATCCAACTCCTTTTGGTCTCGGCGCATATCATCTTGACGCTCTTTTTTCTCGTGACGGGCAATGATTGTATCCAACGCTTTTACTTTGCCACGCGAGGCGAGCCATAGCTTTATGCTACAATCATATATTTCTTGATGCCTTTTAGCTATGCCATGTTGCTGAGTTACAGCGGCCTCTAAATTAGACAAAAAAATTCTATATTCCTGCATTTTTTGTACAGTGAGTCCTGTTCCACCCAGAACTCGGAATGTTTCTCTATACTCATCAAGATAAGTCTTAAGATGCTCTAATTTTGACGCCTGCTCATCAAGCACACGCTTGCTTTCCGCAACAGCGATGGCGGCACTGCGCTCTTTTTTTTCTGTAACTTTAACAACGGGGCGCAGTCGCTGTGATTTAGTCATGATACAACATGAAAAGGGCACCTCTAAAAATTCAAATTCCCGTCATTCCCGCGCAGGCGGGAATCCAGAAGTTATTGATTTATCATCTGTTGCAGAATGCTGGATTCCCGCCTGCGCGGTAATGACGAATTTTTAGAGGCGCCCAAAAGAGAGACTTTGAATAACGTCACTTATCACACCTTCCCTTAAACCCAAATAATCCATTAGAAAATCCTACACTCTTCCCCCTTTAAAAAAGGGGGGAATGCTCCGTTATACCCAGACTTATGTCTAATGGAAAATCTGGGTTAAACCTAATAACTCTTTAGATGTGCCCTTTATTTCATCAAAGCAGTGAGATCATGCACGCTTGAAGAAAACGAAACGGCTTGACGCATATCCTGGCGAAGAAACTCGAGAAGTCGCGGGTAATATTCTATCGACTGGTCAATATGAACATCACTGCCACGGGCATAGGCGCCGATATTAATCAGATCACGATTTTGCTGATACGAGGAATATAGCTGTTTAAAGCGTCTCACGGCATTTTGCTGGGGCGCTTCTACAATATCGGTCATGACACGGCTAATAGACGCTTCAATGTCAATTGCCGGGTAATGACCCGCCTCGGCTAACGAGCGGCTAAGCACCACATGACCATCAAGAATTGCCCGGGCTGCATCGGCAATCGGATCCTGCTGATCATCACCTTCCGCCAAAACGGTATAAAATGCGGTAATGGAGCCACCTGTCACATCACTATTACCGGCACGCTCAACTAATTGCGGTAGCTTGGCGAATACCGAAGGTGGGTAACCTTTAGTAGCGGGTGGCTCACCAATCGCCAGGGCAATTTCACGCTGGGCCTGTGCAAACCGCGTCAGGGAATCCATGAGTAATAATACGTTTTTCCCTTGATCCCGAAAATATTCGGCGATGCTGGTCGCCACCATCGCGCCATGCAGTCGCATCATGGGGGTGGTATCCGCTGGCGCGGCCACGACAACCGCGCGCGCCATGCCTTCATCGCCTAAAATGTTTTCTATGAATTCCTTAACTTCACGGCCACGCTCGCCAATCAGG
>JANOOA010000202.1:0-4572 GCA_031421115.1 Gammaproteobacteria bacterium
TATCTGCGTCCATTAGCCCACCCGTTTATTAAATACCCATGACCACCGACATTATATTGATTATAGCTGCCTATTTATCAGGCTCATTGTCGACGGCCATTATCGTCTCCAAACTGGGCGGCTTGCCCGACCCACGCACCCAGGGCTCGGGCAACCCCGGCGCCACCAATATGCTGCGCGTGGGTGGTAAAAAAGTGGCTGCGCTGACGCTGCTGGGGGACATGCTTAAAGGCTTGATTCCGGTAGCGCTGGCGTCCGCGCTGAACGTAGACGACATCACCCTGGCGCTGGTGGGCATAGCGGCTTTTCTCGGCCACCTGTATCCGGTATTTTTCGGGTTTCGTGGTGGCAAAGGCGTGGCAACGGCGCTGGGCGTGCTGTTGGGTATCTCTTGGGTGGTAGGATTAGGCACGCTCGTCACCTGGCTGTTTATGGCCAGGGTGTTTCACTATTCTTCGCTGGCGGCGCTCACGGCGGCCGTCCTCGCGCCCCTGTACATGTGGCTGGCACGACCCACGCCCGCGCTGCTTGCCATGTCAGTGATGATAAGCATCCTGTTGCTATGGCGTCATCGCACTAATATTCGGCGGCTGCTCAGCGGCCAGGAAGATCAGATTGCTCGCAAGAAATAGCTCACAGCTGTGTTGCTATGCAACGCTTGGCGGGTTGTAACCCGCCTTACATAACTAATGCGTGATACGCGGCCAGGCGGCGCGCATCGATTCTCCCCTCGCTCACCGCTTGCAGAACCTTGCAGCCGGGCTCAACTGCGTGCTTACAGTCATTGAATTTACAGGTTCCAAGATAAGGACGAAATTCAACAAAAGCGTGTTCGAGTTGTGCTCGATCAAAATGGTGCAGGCCAAATTCCTGTAAACCCGGAGAGTCGATCAAATGGCTGTTGGCATCCAGATGATATAGATGCGCGGCGGTGGTGGTGTGGGTCCCGGAATCCAGCGCGGTTGAAATTTCAGCGGTGCGTATCTGCGCGTCAGGTAACAGGGCATTGATGATACTGGATTTCCCCATGCCGGATTGCCCCACCAGCACACTGGTATGCCCATCAAGGTAAGGATGCAAAATCGTTACATCCTGCCTGGCGGCGGTTCTTGCGCATCCCTGCGCCCACCGCACTTGGGCATCCTGCCTGGCGCACAGCGTTAACAACGCATAACCAATGTCACGGTAAAGTTGCAGCACGCTCAACGCCTGTTGCGTCTGCGCTACCATGTCGCTTTTGTTGAGCACGATGAGCACCTTGATGCCCTCCGTCTCAGCCGCTATCAGACACCGGTTCAGCAGCCCCTCATAAAAACTCGGCACGGCCGCCACTACAATAATAATTTGCGTTACATTGGCGGCAATAATTTTTTCACGAAACGCATCGGAACGATACAGTAACGATGTGCGCGGCATCACGGATTCGATTACGCCACGTGTCACTTCCGTAAGTTTAATCTGCACGTAATCACCGCACGCCACACCGGTTTTCTTACCGCGCGTGACGCATGTGATAATTCTAGCGTCCGGTAACTCTACGGCCAGTTGCCGTCCAAAAGTGGCAGTGACCTGGCCTGATAACAGCGAGGGTAACGTGTTAATTACAAAGTACCTCTATTGGTGCAGATCGGCCACCCCTGTGTCGATGGGAGGCGCTAAAAATGTGGACTTGATCGACACGCATGCTCATAATTAGCCATGCAAGTGAAACTTGCATCTTTGGTGAGTGTAACATGGACGCTCACACCACCATCGCTACATTGCACAACTCTCACACCGTGATCAGGCTTGAACAGTATGGATGATGAACAACATAATGCGCGCCAATCGGTATCCGATAGCCTGGCAACCCTGACGTATGTGATTTACGGGCTGCACGCGTTTAGCGCGGTCGGGGGGATATTAAGCCCGGCATTTGTGGTCACGGCATTTATTACCGGATGGCCATCCATCATCGCCGTGATCATTAATTATGTGAAACGCAAGGACACGCGTGGCACCTATCTCGAATCTCATTTTCGCTGGCAGATTCGGACCTTTTGGTTTGCTTTGCTGTGGGTGATTGTCGCGATGCTGTTCGCGGTGACTTTCGTGGGCATTCCTATCGCCCTCGTTGTTGCCTGGCTTGCCGGTCTGTGGGTGCTCTATCGCATTGCGCGCGGCTTGCTCAGGCTCCTCGACGACAAGCCCATGCCGCTGTGAGTGCAGAACTCATTGGCAACGCCACGATCACGGCTGCCGTTGCCCGGAGCGCGGGCAGCTCGGTTAATCGCTTTGCAAGATGGAATAGTGCGTCTCTTATAATCACTTTCGCCATGCATGCGACCGCCATGGATGGCGGAAGATAGAGCAATGCAGGAGCAGTTGCCGGGATGCAGGAGGTAGAGCAGCGCAAGGAGCGGTTGCCGAGGATGCCGGAAGCGACAATTCATCGACGCACGGGGCGTTTTTGTAGCTTGCGCTGTAAGGTACGCCGATGCATGCCCAGCCGTCGCGCGGTGGCAGAAATGTTACCCTGACATTCCAGCAATATTTTCTGTATATGCTCCCATTCCAGCCGGTCGATAGAGAGCGGTGCGTCGGCAACGGGCATGGCGGCATCACCTTCTGCGCTGCGAAACGCTTGCACAATCTCATCGGCATCCGCCGGCTTGGTCAGGTAATGAATTGCGCCAAGTTTGATAGCCTCAACAGCGGTGGCGATGCTGGCATAACCCGTGAGCACCACAATCCGTGTATGGCCATCAAGCGCCGTGAGTTTTTCCACCAGCACCAGGCCAGAAGGCCCCGGCATTTTCAGATCAACTACGGCATATTCCGGTGGATCCTGCGCGGCCAGATGCAATGCGGCGTCCACATGATGCGCCACACTCACCACAAAACCGCGCCTGGTAAGCGCCGCAGATAACACCTGGCAAAACACCAGGTCGTCATCCACCAGCAACAAGCTGGGACGATAATCCAGGGACTCGTCAATATTTGCGCTCATGGCACCGTATCAATCATGGCATCAACTGCGTAAGCGGCAACACAACGTATGTGCAGGCACCGCCGCCTTCGCGATTACCCAACTGCACACTACCACCAAAACGACCCAATGTGGCATGCGCCAGAAATAGACCCAAGCCTAAACCCCCTGTCCCGATCTGATCGGGCGCCGCTTTGGTGGTGAATAGCATCTGCCCGGCGCGCGCCTGTGTCATGGGCGTGAGGCCCGCGCCACGGTCACAAATTTCCATGCGCAATTCACTGGCGCTCCACCGCGCATCAATTGTCACTTGATCCGGCGATGCATCCGCCGCGTTATTCAGAATATTCATGATCGCCTGAGACAAGGTCTGGTCTCCGACAATCGACGGCGCAGGGTGGGTGCCATGCGCATGATATTGCACGATCACCGCCGGTCGCATCGCCTGCCATTGTTGCAGAATATTTTGCAGATAATCGTCAAGCGCAAACCTCTGCCCCGACTCGGCACGCACTTGTCCGGCAGATGCGGCCATGGTCGATAAAATACTTTTGCAGCGCATCACCTGGTCACGCAAGACGATCAGCTTGTCACGCACGTCTGGCGTATTAGCAAACTCTTGCTCCATCTCCCGGGCCAGCACCGCCATGGTCGCCAGCGGCGTGCCCAGTTCATGCGCAGCCCCCGTCGCCAGCGTACCCAACGCCACCAGACGCTCATCACGCAACGCGTTTTCACGCGCCTGCGCCAAGGCGCGATCACGCTCACGCAACGTATTACCCATCTTCATCACAAAATAGGTAATCAACCCCACGCTCAATACAAAGTTGAACCACATGCCCAACACATGCAAGGCAAAATCACCTGCAAGGTACGGATCCGGGCTCTGTGGCAAGGGCACATAAAACACCATCAGCGCTGAATAACAGACCACCGTAATCACCGCCATCGCCCATGAATAGCGCCCCGGCAACGCGGTGACGGCAATGGTGAGTGGCAACAGCAGCAGCGACACAAACGGATTAGCCGAGCCACCCGCCAGATACAATAGCCCCGTCAACACCGCCACATCCAGCAGCAAGTGGCCGAACAATTCCGCATCCATCACCGCCTGCGGCAACCTGAGACGCCACCAGGTGAGCGCATTAAGCACAGCATATGCAGCAATGATCGCGCCAATGGCAAACAGCGGCAACGACACATCTAGCGCACTGCTCGCCACCCCTACGGCGAGTATCTGCCCCGCAATAAACACGCTGCGCAGCATCGCCAGACGCTGTAAATTCAGCAAGGAAGGATCGGGAACGGGTGGACGGTCGGTCAGCATGGCATCATGGTGCCGATATTCTGCACGCGATGCAAGCTGTGACGACGCAACAAATTTAGCTGCGACAATTTGTCGCGCGGCATCATGCCACATTTTCAAGCCGCCAAACCTGATATAGCATCATTCCCTATCGGACACACACACAAGCTCAACGGGGAAAATATATGCGGAAACCATCTTACATCACCGCCGCTCTTCTGCTCGGCGCAGGATTGATCATAAGCATGCCTGTGGCGCACGCGAGCTGCGCCTCATCCACCTGCTTTCTGGTCACTGG
>JANOOA010000203.1:0-4204 GCA_031421115.1 Gammaproteobacteria bacterium
ACCGGGCGCACAAATCGGCCTTATCGCCACCGGGGCCACGCTGGCAACCGGGCTGTTTGACGCGCAGCTGAAGTCGCGTGGCTACGTATCGTTGCTGCCCGATGAGCGCGACATGAGCGAGCTGGTTCTGCCCGCCATCGATCTCGTCAAGGCCGGGCAGGCTGCGGCCGGCGGCCGGGTGGTTGAGCGCGCTGTGCAGGCGCTGCTTGATCGCGGCGCGCAGGCGGTGCTGCTGGCCTGCACTGAAACGCCGCTGGCGTTGGATGCAATTGCCTCGCCCTTGCGGGCGCGCTGCGTCGATTCGACCGGGGCGCTGGCGCGTGCCTGTGTGGCGTGGTGGCGGGCGAACTAGTTTTGGGCCTTTCCGCGTCGCGCACTCAAGAGGCCAGCAGCGCCACATTCCCCCCCGCCGCAGTCGTGTTCACCGTCACCGTCTGTTCGGCGCAAAAACGATGCGAATAATGCGGCCCGCTCGCCTTGGGGCCGGGGCCTAAGGCCCTCGCCGCCCGACGGCGGTTAGCTGCTATGGGTGATGGGCTGCATTTCGGAAGCCACGTCGGAAAACTAGACGAATGATTCTCCGTTTGTTGCTATGTTTAGTCTGTCGCTATTTAGTCTTCATGACGCGAAACTTCGCTGATGCTAAATGATCCGGTACTAATTGTTGCAAATCAAATTCGCGACTTGCGAACTCAAAAAAATTGGTCGCAGGAAGAGCTTGCAGAGAAATCTGGACTGCACCGAACCTATATTGGATCGGTGGAGCGAGGCGAGAGAAATATCACATTGCGGACTCTTCAGCGCATCGCCGATGCGCTTGGGTGCGAAATAACGGCACTCTTTCCTGTCGTGGCAAAGAAACCATGACGCCCTATTTCAAAAATCTTAAAGAGGCAACGACCCGAGTAGTCAAAGTCCTGCAAGAAAAAGGCGTCAAGGAACATCACTTGACATTCGGTGGCCCCGGCGCGGTGCCGGAAAAAGCGCCGCGTGTGCCAACCGATGCGAGGTCCGAGTTTCTCGCGAATCGTGCTATGGGGGACTGGGCCGAAAATCTGCTTGCAGATGCGCTACGAAGATCGCTGAGCAATTGGAACGTATCGCACTACGGATCGACCGACTCCATTGCGGCAGGCCATGCTGACTTCAGCGCGCACTATGGCGCCGTCCTGAAAGAGGTGCGTGAGTTTGGCAAGCGCCCGGACCTTTTAATTTTCGAGAAAAAGACCGTCAAAGACGTTGTCGAAAATCTGTCTTTACAGCCTTTTGAGACGATAGATCAGCTTGCCGATCTCGCACTTGCCAGTATTGAAGTGCGATCAAGCAAGTTTGAAGCGTTGAAATACATGCAGGTGAGGCAACAACAAAAAGACGCAGGGACAACAGTAGCGAGAGATGCACCGAGCTTCACCGTCAAAGTTGAAGACTTGGTCATCGTCTATCGCTGGCTTGAAAGAAAGCAAATTCCGCAAGCATATTTTCAGGTGTTCTTTGATTCCGTTTTCGCGATCAATGTTCTGGACATTTTTCAATTAATTGGCAACTGGAAAAAGGGCTCGTCGATCAAATTCGAGAGCCCCGCCAAGAGCCAGGAAAAAGCAACGATCATGATTCCCATCACGCTTGGCACCCAAGTCGGCACGCTGACTGCACTGCCCGATTTCACCGTTGAGCATAAAGTAACTGCACTTGGGCGACACGATGCCTATGTCAAACCCATAAACGGCAAATTGATGCTGGATCCGGAAAAAGTAATGACTGTACTTTTCAAATAGAGAGCAAGCCAGCGCGGCCGACCAACCCGTCGAGCGCATCCATTAGGATAGCCGGGATTTGACCTTGCTGCCTGATCGCAGCATCCATTGAATCGAGCATCCCAGCGAGCTCTCGAATCGTCAATTCACTCGCTTGATTCAACATTGGCACCTGAATCGAAAGCAAATCTTTTGGTTCGTACTTCATCAGCCCGCCACCGTAAACACGTCTTTGATGCTCAGCCATCGATTGCAGCAGCCTGCTGTTCAAACATGCCACCAGCGCCTTGCAAAAAATCGGGTCTTTTCGCTCTGGGTAAAGGCAATGAAAAGTCGTTAAATTGGAAACACCAGCCTCGTTATATACAAATCGAAGCGAGGCCCGCCCAAAAACGGCGGCCCATATGGGCGATGGTGGACGTTGCTCCATGGTGTACCAAGGTTTGCGGCTCGCGAGCAAAAACCGTTCATGAAGCTTTTGTTCTACTCCGCTCTTTACATAGAGTTGTTCAAATGAATCTGGCACTGCGTTAAAACTGAGTAGCCATGCTTTTTTACCGTCGGCGCGGATGGTTTCAAAATCCGACGCTGTGAATTTGAGGCCGACTACATGTTCTGCGCGACCAATGCACGGCTTCAAATTAGTTGACCGCAGCGAATGCCGCTTGATCTCCGAATCGGGCAAATGAAAAAAGTCATTCGCACCAGTTGCAATGCCACGGCGACTCTTGGCGAGTGAACTCAACGGCGTAAACCCGACGCGCTGTACCGATATGCCGTCTTTGAGCACCTTGTCCCATTTTTCAACTTCAACCATATCGGTGTTAGAAAACTTACGGTGGGTAATTCCCGTGAGGTCGGAATCATCGGCATTAACAATGAGGTTTCTCAGACGCGCGATCGGAACAGTTTTCGCTACGAAATACGATTCGAAACATTCGCGCGCAGCTTCATTCACACCAGGTTTTTCAATCAACAGAATAGCTGCCGTTGTCAGTGCATCTTCAAACTGCTCGGAGAGATTACAAAAATATATCAACTTATTTAGTACGTCCTGGCCAAGTAGGTGCGTTTTTAGTGCCATTCCGAAATTTGCATTTGTCCACTCTCCCGGAATGATGATGGCGGCCCGCCCGCCTGCCTTCAGCCTCCGACAGATTTCCATGACAAACAGAACATAAACGTTCGAAAGCTTACTCAGAATGACGCCATTTTTTCTGCCTATATCAGAAAAAATGTCGAAAGGATAATGAATATCGTGGTGTCTCAGGTAGGGAGGATTGGCAACGATCGCGTCAAATTTAGCGTTGACTGGCCAGGTTAAAAAATCGTGTTGGATGAGTTTGACAGTGGTATTCGTCAAGGCCGCATTTGCAGCGGCGAGAGCCAATGGATCGACATCCAAAGCGGTTACTTCAGCAACGATTTCATGTTGAAGTGCCAATCGGGGAAATACGCCCGGTCCTACCGCTGGATCGAGTAGCGTCGCAGGAGATATCTGATAAACCCAATCGATCATGAGCTGTGCAATCGGCTCGGGCGTAAAAAATTGCGCGAAGCGCTTTCTGTGGCTGAGCGGCACCAATTCGCCATAGGAATGCTCGGGGCGCGTCGCATCAAATCCTGGCGGCAGAGCTAATGTTTCGACCGTCGCGAGCGAGGCCCGCTCGTCAAACAGCGAACCGGAATCTAGGTCTAGTCTTTGCGCTTTTTTTCCAGGTCTGCCCACCGTGCTTCTCCGCCATGTTTAGTCATCATTTTATAGCATCAGCGTTGGCGAGGCCGGGTGCCGCTCTAAATCGGCTGCGGTGAAGCTCAAGTCTCTGTGAGGGCCTGACTTCACGACGCCAGCAACCCCACATTCCCCCCCGCCGCAGTCGTATTGACCGTCACCGTCTGCTCGCTGCAGAACCGATACAAATAATGCGGCCCGCCCGCCTTCGGCCCGGTGCCGCTCAGGCCCTCGCCGCCAAAGGGCTGCACGCCGACGACAGCGCCGGTCATGCTGCGGTTGACGTACACGTTGCCGATGTGTGCGGCTGCGGCGAGTGCCTGGGCGCGTGAGTCGATGCGGGTTTGAATGCCGAGCGTGAGGCCATAGCCCGCCGCTGCACCGGCGGGTCCGCTGGACCCCAGTGCGTTGATCTGCGCAATGACCTCGTCAGGCGTGGCGAGCTCGCCGCTGCCCCAGCGCACGATTTGCAGCACCGGGCCGAAGATCTCTTCGCTGACGTCGGCGATGCGGGCGATCTCGAAGGCTGCTGGATGCACCAGATTCGCTATGGTTTCAGGAGCTGCTTGCGCCCGCTCTGATTGGGCTATCAGCACTTTTGATGATGAAGTCAGGCGCTGAACGTGTTGCCGGATGCCGGCAGCCGCCTCGGCGTCGATGACCGGGCCGACATCGGTGGCGAGGTCCGCCGGGTCGCCGACATGCAGCTCGCGCACCG
>JANOOA010000204.1:0-6719 GCA_031421115.1 Gammaproteobacteria bacterium
CTCCCATTACCGTCAACAAACGGGTGATCGTAGCCAATCATAAAATGCAATATTATTGCCTTTATAACGGGATGAATAAACCCCTTTCCTTCCAGGTCGTTAGCAAACCTGCATATTTTTTCAATGCGCTCAGGGAGAGTATCGGCATCGGGCGGTGTATGAAGAACAGCTGATTCACTACTATCCACGACTTGGATATTGTCCGTATTTTCTCTATATCGTCCGGCCTTGGAGGGATCATCAAGCGTATTTTGGGCAAGAATCTCATGCAGGTGCAAAATTAGGGATGGCGTGAGTTCTTCATCTTTATAATCTCTGATAACGCTCATAGCCTTATAGTTGTTGAAAATCATCTGCTCACTATGATCTTTAGGCGGCCGTCCTTGCCTTAGCATTTCCTTGGCAACATTTCTGGTCGTTGACGCGCCCTCAAGCTGGCTGGAGCTTATAGACTCCTCAATAAGGGAGCTAATGAGGTAACTGTCCCGAGTATGGGGGTTCGTGATAGGCCGGTCCATCGCAATGCTTCCAGCCGCATTCTGATCCAACCAATGCAACTCCCTTTGCAACGTGTCCGGAACACAAAAATAAAAGGGGCGCCCATTTTTATCTACGAGAGGTAATTTTTTAGATGCTTTTTTCCGGGCCATCTTGGTGGCAAACCAATATTCTTCGCTGGACAGATCTTCAGGAGGAGCAAGATGTTTTAGCTTCTCCCAATGAAGATACCTGCCTTTGCTGTCGGTAGGCCCAATATTAGAAGTCAAAATTTGCTCCAGCTTTTTCTGATCAAGCTTCACAAATATTTCAGAAAAAGATGGCGGTGATTCAGGTATTTTCACTGCGATTGTCCCGCATACTAATTTATGTAGAATTAGTATATAGTATATGTGCCGCACCGATATGCTAACTTTAAATAACACGTAATTTGGCTCTTTGGTCAAGCCCGGCCAGCTCCCTGGATGTCCTGTAAAAACCCCTTATGCCCACCTGCCCACTTTGCACCCCTGAACATGAAACACTCTTGTGGCACGATAATGACTGCCGCATTATCCTGGTGCCCGATGCGCACTACGGTGGATTTTGCCGGGTGATCTGGCGGGCGCATGTAAAAGAAATGTCGGATTTAAGCGCAGCGCAGCGGCAGCATTTCATGGCGGTGGTGTTTGGCGTAGAGGAGGTGTTGCGTGACACCCTGCGGCCGGACAAGATCAATCTGGCGTCACTGGGCAATCAGGTGCCGCATCTGCACTGGCATGTAATCCCACGTTTTGCTGACGACGCCCACTTTCCTGATCCCATCTGGGCTACGGCGCGGTGTGCCGGGCAGGTGCATACCGTAGACTTGGCAGCGCTTATGCAGCGGCTCGACATGCGCCTAGAGGGACCTTTGAAAGGATGAGGCGACCTAATTTTGTGGAAACTTGCGAGGTATTTAACATGATCCCAGAACGTATCTTGATCATACTGGGCGCGCTCAAGAACCAACTGCAACACCTTGGAAAGAACAGAAAAGCAGTACAAGCAGTTGAGGGCCGCGAAGCGGTAAACTCCGCTTTTCCGCCTCGTCATCCGCCGTATCATATTTCTGGTGCGCTGCATCTCTTGATCGAGATCGTGAACAGTTTCTTAATGCAGCGTCCGCGGTATGGTCAGTGTAAACGCCGGTATTTCAGCGTCAAAGTGAGTACCGTTGTCGGCAATCATTTGATACGAGCCTTGCATGGTGCCCACCGGGGTTTCCAGAATCGCGCCGCTGGTGTACTGAAACTCTTCGCCAGGACGCAAATAGGGCTGCTCGCCCACCACGCCTTCCCCATGCACCTCCTGAATTTTGCCGTTAGCGTCAGTAATCACCCAGTGGCGAGTGATCAGTTTGGCGGGCAGTTTACCGTCGTTGCGAATTGTAATCCGGTAGGCGAATACATACTGTCCACGCTCAGGAAGTGATTGTTCCTCAACGAAAAAAGCCTCTGCCTGCACCTTTACATCATGGTCTTGACTGTTATTCATCACTGCTTATCTCACTTGGCATGGCACGCAACGATCGGAGCCTGCTAGGATAGCGGCCATAAGGCTCAAAATTTTAGGATATTCTAGCAGCTTATCTAACCTGAAAATGACAACGCAACTACTGCGAATGATCTGCGCGAGGAAAAACCGATGCACGCTAAGACTATATTTTACCATAACCACTATTGTAGCAAACCCCGGCAAACCCTTCAGCTTTTACATGTGAAGTGTGCTGGAGACACTTTAGGTTGCTTCTGTAACGGGCGATAACCTGTGAGGTGCCGCGCCTGCGTTTTTTCCGCCCACGCCCGATTGTAAAAGATGTAAAATATCCCCACTTCCCCCACCCTTAACCGAGGACTAAAACACTATGCACATGAACATGGCACGACTGGTATTAATCATGGGATTACTGGCAACGTCCCCCGCCTTTGCCATAGACCATCAAGTTAAAATGGTGGATGAAGGCGCCGAGGGCAACATGATTTTCGAGCCGGGTTTTCTGAATGCAAAGGTCGGTGACACCGTGACCTTTGTGGTCAAAGACACTGGTCATAACGTGATCTCTCGTCACGTACCGCCCGGCGCGGACGGCTGGAAGGGCACTGTGAGTCAAGGTTTCACCGTCACCCTGACCAAAGAAGGGGTTTATTTATACGAATGTGATCTGCATAAAATGCTCGGCATGGTGGGGATAATTCAGGTCGGCAAACCCATCAACCTCGAAGCCGCCAAGATAGCCGCCGCCACACTTTCCAAAAAAATGGCCATGGGTGCCGAGCGTCTGGATGAATATATGGGTAAAATCCGGTAAGGGAGTAAGAAAATACTAAATCGCCAGATCCTGGCGCCCGGTCAAACCGGGGTGATGGATCGCTATTATCAATGCCACAAGAACTTTGATCTGTGGCAGGAAGAGAAAAAACACTTTGTTTGCCGGATTCGGGAAAAAACAATCAAGACCATGATCCGCCTCAATCTCATCGCGCCCACAGGCATCGTCTTCTACGACCATCGTCTTCTACGACGCCGTTGTTCTTCTGGGCACCCGGGGAGTGAATCAAACTGCCTCCAGCCTACGTGTGGTAGGTTACCGGGTAGAGGGTAAAGAGTACTGGGCGGCCACGGATCATCATGACCTTGCCGCGCAGGATGTGGTCGAGGTGTACAAGCTGCGCTGGAACATTGAAACCTTCGGCTCTATGTGATTCGTAGTGGGTAATGCGATAATCCTATCATGAATAGTACGACATTATTTAGCATGGCGCTCGGCCTGCAAGCGCCATGGCAGGTGAACGATATTTCATTTGCTGCCGAAGCCTCCAGCCGAAAAGAACTTCATCTGCATATTGGTTTTGAGCGGGGTTCACGCTTCCCCGACAAGACGGGAGTGGCGTGCCGCGCATCACCACAACGGACGGCAACGTGGTGACGGTGTCGCGGCCGTGGTCACGCCCCGGCAGCGGATTTACGTTGCTTTTTGAGGCCTTTGCGATGGCGTTGATTGAGCGAGAAATGCCCGTCAATCGGGTTGCCGAAGTGTTGGGCGTCAACCCGCAACGGGTATGGTCGGTCTTCAATCACTGGATTGAAAAAGCGCGTAAGGCCGATGATCCGTCCTCGATCACCCAGCTCGGGGTGGACGAAACCTCGTCACGCAAAGGCCATAAATACGTCACCCTCGGCGTTGACATGACGACCTCGCGCGTCATTTATGCGTGCGAAGGCAAAGGCAAATCCACCTTGAAAAACATCCAGCAACACCTTGAATCAACAGGCGCTCCAAAGGAACAGATTACCCAGCTCAGCATGGATTTATCGCCGGCCTTTATCGCAGGCGCGGCGGAGTCCTTTCCCGCTGCCGCCATCACCTTTGACCGGTTCGCAGAAAACTGCTCCTGCGTTTTCTGCACTTCCGCCATCCTTGGCGGTCGCATGTTGTCAAATTACTCAACGAGGCGATGGACAAGGTGCGCCGAGCTGAACGCATGGAACATGATGCATTAAAAGGTCACAAGTACACGTTTTTGAGAAGCCGGCAAAATCTTTCTGATAAAAAGGAAAAGGCGCTATCGGAAATGATTGAACTTTACCCTACGCTGGGGAAAGCTTATCGACTGACCAAAATAAGGGGCCTCTAGCAGCCTGTCGGTCTTCACCTTGCCATCAGCAATCTTGCCAATTTGAATTGCGAGATTGATCATCGTTTTACCAATTTAATATTCAGTTTTTCATTTGATCCATGTTTTGTTGCCCAACAAAGTGTAATTCAACGCTCCATCTTGCTTGTTAGCCCCTTCTGCTAACCCGCCAATACAAACATTCGCTTCAAATTCCACGCCATCGCCACCAGATTCAACTCGCCTTTGACATTTTCCAATCCACGCAGTGAAAATTGACGGAACCCCAGTACCGATTTGATGATGCCAATCACCGGCTCCACCGTACTTTTGCGCTGCGCGTAGAGTGCACGCCCTGCCATCGTCAGGAGCCTATGGCGCATGCTCTCCATTTCCGTTGCGTTTTCTTTCAGCGGTGGAGGCTCGGTAAGTCGCGCCATCGGGTCAAGGTGATGATGCTCGCAACTGACGGCAATGAGCGGAATGACTTTCTGTTCAACGCAGGCTTTGACGTTGGCTTCAGAACAGTAACCCGTATCCGCCACCAAGTGCTCCAGCTTGCCCACTGCATCAGGTAACCCGGCAAGACGCTCCAGTGCGGGTTGGATTTGTTGTTTGTCGTTGCAGGCTTGCACGGTATCGGTGTTGACGATCAGCATGCTGTCCATGTCGACGGCAAGTTGTCCGTTATAGCACTGCTCGAAGCCACCTCCTGACACCTTCATGATACGAGACTCTTCATCGGACAGGTTGATCTGGTCACTATCCCGTGCCCCTTCGACGGGTGCAACGGGTGCTTTACCGCGCGGTGGTTTGCCGTTTTGTTGGACTTTTTCTTCTCGCTTGGCGACCTTTGCGTTGTACTCCGCCTCTTCTTCGGTATGCCGTTCTTTTGCACGCTTTTCGATCTTGGCCTTTGCCTCACCAATCGCTTTAATCCGATCTTCACGGCGCGCAATCTCTTTGGGCACATTCATGCCATCCGGTATCTTCTCGTTATCCGCCGCCGCTGCCAGATCCATCAGTTTTTTTACTTCTGCCTGAAGTTGCGCTTCCAGTTGTTTGATGTGGCCATAACTCAATGCGCTGTGCCTGGAGGCGTTGGCTTTGAGTTTGCTGCCAGGAAGTAGCGATGCGACCCAGGTTGAGCATGCCCATGGTGCGGGCAATCATCAGCACTTGCACCATCAGGACTTCGATTTGGCCGAGGAAGCGTTTGCGGAAAGTATTCAAGGTGTCGTGATCGGGATGTTCATTCGCGGCGACGAAGCGAAACGCGACGGAATCATAGGTGGCGTTTTCCAATTTGCGGCTGGAGAACACGCCGGTGGCGTAGCCATATACCAGGATCGACAGCAGTAACGCGGGATGGAACGGCGCGCTTCCACTCGTGCCGTAAATGCGTTCCATGGCTTTCAAGTCCAACTGCTCAACAATCTCAACGATGAAGCGCGCCAGATGGTGTTCGGGTAGCCAGTCGTTCATTGAGGGCGGAAAAAGGTAATTCGTGTCTCGCTGGATGGGCTTGAATCTAGTCATGAGGAAACCTATTAACATGCTGTTTAATAATAGTAACTATAGCATCGCCATGCCGCAATCGGTTGTCTTGTTTACGAAAATATTCGGATGGAAGACCGACAGGTTGCTAGGCCAAGTGCTGTTCAATGACCTATGGGGCATGCCCAACAAGACGGCGGCAACAACCTTCCTGACCCAGTGGTGTAACGCGGTTGAAGAAGCAAAAATACCGGCCTTTATGGCCTTCGCAAAAACGGTCAAGGGGCATTGGTCTGGCATCATCCACTTCGTCGAGTCACGCATCACCAACGGACTATTGGAAGGCATCAATAGCAAGGTACAACTCGCCAAAAGACGCGCCAGAGGCTATCGGAATACCGACAACTTTATCAACATGATTTACTTTTTATGTGGAAAAATGAAATTCAACTACCCACTGTATTTCACATAGAGCCATAACAAACGAGGCAGGTCAACCTGAAGCCATGCCCCCTGATCGCATCAAAAAAACGACGGACGCCAGGCCATACGCAATTACCTAACCGGACAATGCTGATTCAGGTTATAGATATAGCAAGCGTAGCGTGCGCGCAACGCACGCTACGCTTGCTATCGATTGGGTCATTGACGAATGACAGGGCCGTAACAGATCGGCAAAATATATCCTCGGGATAAGTCCCAGAATGTGCGCCTGCGATAAGCTCCTGTGCAAAGCAATTGCCGTTCGCTACCTCATGTCGAACGATCTCACGGCAGACCACGCACCGGCAGCGCCCGATGCCGCGTTCGCTCGCACACGCCACCACAATTGCTGCTTCTGCAGGCCGCTGATCGTCGCCTGCGACGCGGTCACGGTCTGGGTGGCGGTGAGTGGCGCTGCAATGCTGCTCGAGTTGTCGATTTCGATGGTGTAAGAAGCCGCGTTGGCCACATCGCTCCAGTCGAAACTGACGGCCGAACCGGCAGAGAAGCGCGCGCCATTGGCGGGGCTCACCAGACTTGGCGCGGCCAGTGCAACCTGACCAGCCGGGGCCAGCACAGACAATTGCGCGATCACGACGGAGCTGG
>JANOOA010000205.1:0-22871 GCA_031421115.1 Gammaproteobacteria bacterium
TGACAGCAGCATTAATAGCGTAAACCGATATTTTTTTTGCATATGATTGTCCTTGAGCATCAATCAATTTGATGCTGATTGATGTGGCAGAAGTTCCATCAATCTTCCCGGGTATGTCTTTACATCCGTTGTGAATCCACCTTGAACTGCTCGATCAGTTGGAATAGCATCTGTGCGTTTTCTTTCAGGGAACCCGCCGTATTATCGACAACTCTAAAAGTTTGCATATTTTGTTCCATTGTTGCCGCGATCCCTTCCATATGGCGTGCCGCGCTTTGTACGGCGCTGGACTGCTCTTGCGTGGCAGTGGCAATGTCCAGCGATTGTTCTGTGACCTTACCGGCAGCGTGAACGATCTGTTCCAGAGTTTCCTGGGTTTTGTGCGCATATTCCAGGCTGGCGGCCACTTCCTTGGCAACATGTCCCATTGATGCCACTGAAGCACTGGTGGCACCTTCGATGAGCGTGATCATTTGCGTGATATCTGTGGTGCTGGTGGCAGTGCGTGCCGCCAGTGTTCTTACTTCATCGGCGACCACTGCGAAGCCGCGACCTTGTTCACCGGCACGCGCCGCTTCAATGGCCGCGTTGAGTGCCAGCAGGTTGGTTTGATCTGCAATGCCTTTAATGACGCTGGCGATAGCACCGATTTTTTGTACTACCTTGCTTAGCTCATCTATCTGTGATGCGGAGGCTTGTACGGTGCCGGCCATATGTTGCGTCACTTCATAGCTTTGCACCATGGCATCATGTCCTATTTTCGCTATAGAACGGGTTTGTGTGGCTGTTTCAGTCGCGGTCTGGCTGCTGGTGGCAACGCCACGAATGGAGGCACTCATTTCCTCCATGGCAGCACTGGTTTGCAGTACACGATCATTTTGCGCGCCCGCATCGGCTTGTGCCCGATTGGCTTGTTGCGAGAGATGTTCTGAAGACTCTACCATGGATTGCGCCGCCACTCTAAAGCGTTGCATGGTTCCATGGAGTCTGTCTATAAAGTCATTGAATGTGACAACAATGCTGGTGATTTCATCGTTTCCAGTTTGCGGTACGCGTTTGGTCAAATCACCCTGGCCGGCAATTTCTTGAATGTATTTTTTAAGTTCCTCCAGCCGGCTTGTGATACCCTGTGTCAATAAATAGGAGACAATTAACAAGGTGATGAAAGAGAAAAGCGTAATGTAACTTAAAAGATTCAATGAATGCTGCGCGGCATACGCTCCCTCTTGCTGAGCTTGCTGGGTACTTTTATCAATCAGGTCACTTAGCGTGGACATTTCATCTTCAAGTTTATTGTAGACTACGGTAAACCCTGGCAATAGTGCATCAGCGCGGGCACGGTCTTTGGTTATGGTGACCACGATATCATTGCCGCTGACTATGTAATCTTCTAATACCGGTTGCACCTGTTCAATGGCTTTTTTGATGTCGGCAGGGAGGTCTAGCGCGGCATTGCTTTCCAGGTGTTTACGTAAATCCGCAGAATGTCCTTGTAATTCATTTGCTGCTTCTTGATACTGCGCCGTATTACCAGTCTGGCTGGCATACAGGGCGGCGATTACATCCCCACGAATGGCGTCATGCATCATATCCGCTTCAAGGTGGTTTCTTAATGCTGAGAAGTTGGTTACAATGTGGGTGACTGCATCAGTTAGCTCTCGATTGCCCCAGTAACCACCGCCGGCCACACCCATCACAAATGTGAGCGCAAGCAGGCTGAAAGCCAGTAGCTTTTTCTTGATGGTGAAGTTAAGTGCCATAATAATCCCCCTACAGTTAGAATTTCGCGGATAACCCAAGGGTCCAGCTAAAATCAGGCGCGGCATCGGTGGCGCCCCACAACATCGCCATGTCCGCCTGGATCATGTCGGTGATCAGGTAAGCTCCGCCGACATCATAGGTGACGACCGAGCCACCATATTTTTTTTCTGTGATTTGTGAGGCGGCAATCTCAAGGAAGGTGCGGAACTTCTCCGTCCAGGCGCGACCCGTGACAATGCCAAGAATACCGGCGGTGAAGCGTTCGCCGGTCACATATTTGTCATGGATGATGCCCGGCATGATACCTAAAGAGTAAACTTCGGAGAACTCCCATTCCATTACCGCACGCACCGAGGGACGCATGCCGCTGCCATGAAAGTTATCTGACCCTGACGGCACGTCGACATGAAATAGCCAGGCGACAGCGGGGCTCAGGCCAGTCTCGGCTGCGTCCTGGGTGTGCCATTTCACCCCGATAGAAAGATCGGTAGCGCCGCGTTCCAGGGTAGTGATGCCGGTGCTGGTTTCGCGCGTTTCATAGTGAATGGCGCCGTCGGTTTCCAGGCGCGCTTCCCACACATCGGCAAAACCGTAACGAAGCAGGGTTGGTGTGGTGTAAGCGTCTTCTTCCAGCGCTCCTGATTTTTCAGTGTCAAAGGCAATGCTGGTTTCAATCTGAAAGCGGTTCTTGCCCACTGTGGCGCTGGATTCAACGAAATCGGGCCGATCAGTGGCAATTTTATCTTCCTCCGATGCCCGCAGAGTATCGCTCATTAACAGCAGCGCCAGGCCAGCCACCAAAACATTGCCGCTATAAATCTTGCGCTGACAACATTTATAATATTGATCATTAATCATGCTTGACTCCTGGGTGACTATGTTCTGGGGGTTGATTGGCATAGTGCCAAATAAACGTCTACTGCCTAATAGCGGTTGCTGCCACAAAAGCTTTAGCCTGCTAGAATATTTACAGCATTTTTTATCAATAAAATTACAGTGGGGAAATACGTGACTACACCAACCTATAAAAACATTGTTTCTTTTCTGCCGCCCGCTCGCACGTTGATGGGGCCGGGGCCTTCTGATGTCCATCCGCGCATACTGACCGCTATGGCGCGGCCCACTATCGGTCATCTTGATCCGGCGTTTGTGGGTATGATGGAAGAGTTGAAAACCCTGTTACGTTATGCCTTCCAGACCGAAAATGCGCTTACCTTCCCAGTGTCCGGGCCCGGCTCGGTAGGTATGGAAACCTGCTTTGTGAATCTCATGGAGCCAGGTGATAAAGTGATAGTGTGCCGCAACGGTGTGTTTGGCGGACGTATGATCGAGAATGTGCGGCGTTGTGGCGGCATAGCGGTTGTCGTCGAAGATGCCTGGGGCACGGCGGTTGATCCCGCCAAGGTCGAAGACGCCTTCAAAGCTAACCCTGATGCCAGGATTCTCGCCTTTGTCCACGCCGAGACCTCCACCGGCGCGCAATCGGATGTAAAAACCCTGGTGGATATTGCCCATCGCTACGGCGCGCTGACGATTGTCGATGCGGTGACATCACTGGGCGGTACGCCTTTGCAGATCGACGCGTGGGACGTGGATGCCGTGTATTCAGGCAGCCAAAAGTGCCTGGGCTGCACGCCGGGATTGTCACCAGTAAGTTTTGGCGAGCGTGTAGTAGAAGCGATCAAACGCCGTAAAACGCCCTGCCAGAGCTGGTTTATGGATTTGAATCTGGTGTTGGGTTACTGGAACGCCGGCAAACGCACCTATCACCACACCGCGCCCATCAACCCCTTATACGGCCTGCACGAGGCGCTGGTGATGCTCAAAGAAGAAGGCGTTGAAAATGCCTGGGCGAGACATGCACTCAATCACCGTGCGCTCAAGGCCGGTATTGAAGCGATGGGCTTGAGTTTTTTTGTCAGCGAACAGCAACGTCTGCCACAACTGAATGCCGTCACCCTTCCACAAGGCGCGGATGATGTCGAAGTGCGGCGGCGTTTGCTGGCGGATTACAATCTCGAAATCGGCGCCGGGCTGGGTGAAATGGCTGGCAAAATCTGGCGCATTGGCCTGATGGGATACAGCAGCCGTGAGCAGAATGTCTTACTGTGCCTGCGCGCGCTGGAAGAAACGCTGGCAGCAACAGGCGCACAGATTAAAACCGGTATGGCGCAGGCGGCGGCAAAGGGTGTGTATGGGATAAAGTGACGATAATTCGAAGGCTTCAGTGGTTGATCGTATTGTCGGCTCTTGGCTGATGTTAATCCCAGATTTTCCATTGGCCTCGTAACGAATGCATACGTCTGAGCGAATATCGACAAAACTGTTTTCATCAAAATTTTTCGGATCAACAATCGCCGAATTAATATTGGTGAAAATCTTGAACTCATCGGCACAACGAACATCATAACCATAACTCGAGGTGCCGTACGAAATCACTCGTCCGCCATTATTTTCGCGCACCTGACGCGGCTAAAACGGCTCGATCATGCCGTGATTTTCGGCCATGCGCCGAATCCATTCGTCAGATTTTATACTCATGCAACGCCCAAAATTTAAGTATTTTGAATAACAATATTCGGAAATTTTGATGCGTAATCTTTAGCCCGCAACGACAGTTTCGCCGTAACGCGACGCGCAATATCACGATAAATTCCGGCAATCTTGCCGTTCGGATCCGCCACCACCGTCGGGCGACCCCCATCGGCATCTTCACGAATGCGAATATCCAGCGGCACCGATCCCAGAAAATCCACGCTGTACTGCTGCGCCATGCGACTACCGCCGCCCGCTCCGAAAATGTGTTCTTCATGGCCGCACTGACTGCAAATATGCGTACTCATGTTTTCCACCACACCTAGCACCGGCACTTCCACCTTTTCAAACATCTTGAGACCCTTGCGCGCATCCAGCAATGCAATATCCTGGGGCGTGGTTACAATCACCGCACCGCTCACCGGAATTTTCTGTGTCAGCGTTAATTGGATATCGCCAGTACCCGGCGGCATATCCACCACCAGGTAGTCCAATTCACGCCAATTGGTATCCTTAAGCAACTGCTCCAAGGCCTGCGTTACCATCGGCCCGCGCCAGATCATCGGCATTTCTTCATCCACCAGATAACCAATCGACATCGACTGCAAGCCATGCCCCATCAGCGGCTCCATGGACTTGCCATCACGTGATTCCGGGCGCTCACGCACACCCAGCATCAGGGGTTGACTGGGGCCATAAATATCCGCATCCAGAATCCCTACCGTCGCACCTTCAGCCACCAATGCCAACGCCAGGTTAACTGCGGTTGTCGACTTGCCCACGCCACCCTTGCCGGACGCCACAGAAATAATATTCTTTATTCCTTTCAGAGGCTTCACGCCACGCTGCACGGCATGCGCCACAACCTGGGACGAAACCTGCACCTGCGCACTTTGCACCCCCTCCAGCGCTTCCATTTGCGCTCTCAAGGTCGCCGCCAGCTCAGCATGATACCCCCGCGCCGGATACCCCAGCACGATCTCCACCTGTATCCGACCTTTCTCAACCACAATCTGTCTGACGGCATTAGCCGTCACCAGATCCCGATCCATATAAGGGTCAACAAACGCCTTGAGCGCCGTTTCCACCTGCAACTTGGTTACTTCTGCCATACTGCTCTCCTGCACACTCGGTGTGTGCCTCATAAAAAACCAAGAAACGCCCACCCCAAGCTGGGCAAAATCCGATCAACGACACATAAAGCCCTCGGCATCGGGAGAAAAATTTATTTTAACACTATCTGCGCCATTGCTCGAGCCACCGTGAATCAATAACACGTTAAAATTTTTATAGCATACAATCCCTCTCTCCCACATCAACGATCGCCACACTTTGTGCCTTTGCTTGCCAAACAAAATCACCATGCAGAAAATCTCTACAATTTCTTGCATCCCTATTTTTTTTATGTTAAATAGTGGCTCTATGGAAATAATAAAAAAATACTTGTTGGCTATGGTGGGAATAGTGGGTATTTTAGCGAACCCGGGGCAATATGCGCACGCCGCTTTTGAGCTCAACTTTCTACCAAGCCCTGATATTCAGGCTGGAAGCCAATCCAGTGAAATGACGTACTCCCGATGCCATATAGCGGGCACTACAGATGCTTTCTGCTTTCGTGGCGGGGGCGGTGGTTCTCCTGCTCCCGATTCCACCCCTTTCTTACGTGAATATATAACGATTGGGGGCGTACAATATGTGCATATGATTGTGGGATCTCTTACTCCGGATCCTGTGACGGGCGCGGTATTTGCCCAAGAAACTTATGTGCGCGCCGCTGGCAGCGTTTATTCCAGTTCTGGCGGTAGACCTGGCTGTAACTCCAGCCCTAACGTTTGCGGGGGTAATGAGTTGGCAGGAGGAAATACTGCCCCTTGGTTTTCCGGTAATGGACAGGTTGCGACCATCGATTCTGTTGGCAACCCCCTGGCAGGAGATCAACACACATCAGGTACCGGCACCGGCAGCCCTACTCATACGATCATCAGACAAGTTCTTAAGTCTATTGAAATTGATCAGGAATTTCTCAAAGTAGACTTGTCGCGCAAACCTAAAATTTCCCAAACTGTCGCCAGTACTGACGGCAGGATGACCAGTAATTTTGCCTTGGATATGAGTCTTATTGATTACAGCACTAATGCCAGCGGCGTGATGGTTAACAAACTAACCTTAACTGATCCTGATGTTCCCCTGGAATCAAGAGTCTTTGATGCGGTAGCAAACGCACAAAATGGTGATGTAACAGGTGGCAAATATACGTTCACTTCCGGCGCGGGATGGCTAGATACCTCTGTACATGCGACCTACTCCACTATCAACTTCAGCACCGGTGTAATCACCGTTGTAGCGGAAGACAAAGTGTGGGTATATGATCAAGGGAACTATGGCTATGCGAATGGCGGCGCTGCTGATATTGGTAATATAGACTGGCAAGCCTTCAAAAATCCTCTGTAAAGTCCGCAGTTAAATCGCCGCGCCCTTAGTGGCTATCAAACTAGCACCTTAGTAAATTCAACTACTTATTTAATTTAAAGGGTCATTAAGCGATAGCTTGCGGCTCGCAACTTCCATGTCGCTCCTAACAAAGCAGAGAGCAGAGGGGTCAGGCCTTACATTTGACATCCATCTACTATTGACCTAATCTATTCTAGCCCTGATCGCATAGGACACAGAGATGGCAAGACCTTTACGCATTGAGTTTTCCGGGGCGTTGTATCATTTGACAGCCCGTGGCAACGCACAGGCAGACATTTACAGTGATGACAGTGATCGTCAGCAGTTTTTGTCCTTGCTGCATCATACGGTCAATCGTTACGGCTGGTATTGCCATGCCTATTGCCTGATGGACAATCACTACCATTTATTAGTTGAAACCCCTTCGCCATCCTTGTCCAGGGGTATGAAATTTCTCAATGGCACCTACACCCAATATTACAATCGCCAGCACCATCGTGTTGGACATGTGCTTCAAGGACGATTCAAATCTATCTTGATTCAGAAAGATTCTTACCTTCTTGAATTGGCACGCTACATTGCCTTAAATCCGGTGAGGGTACGCCTGGTGCGCAGCGCACAAGAGTGGCGGTGGAGCAGCTATCTTGCAACGGCTGGATATGAAAAAAGCGACGCATGCCTGACCACCGACGGGGTACTCGCTGGATTTGCAAAAACCAAAAAAGTCGCACAGCAACGCTATCGTGACTTTGTTGAACAAGGTAAAGGGCAGCCTTCACCGTGGCAACAACTGAAAAATCAGATTTATCTGGGTGATGATGATTTTGTTAACGACATGCAAAGCAAGCTTGACCCCGATCAGTCACTCAAAGATATTTCAAAAAAGCAAAAACAGACCCCGGCAAAACCAATAGCCTACTTCGCCGAGCACCACAAAACACGCGACGGGGGCATGGCTCAGGCCTATTTAAGTGGCCACTACACGCTTGAGCAAGTGGGTGAACACTTCGGGGTCAGCTACGCGACAGTGAGTCGAGCGGTGAGACGGGTAGAAAAAAGGGATTGAGGGTTCTGGTTTTTGGGTGGGCGGAGCGTCAAATGTAATGCCTGACCCTAAACACTTGTGAGTCAGGCAAGCCATCATACCTTGCGTCCAAGCCAAGCCATTGTAGGGTATAATAATTACTTAATATTCTCAAGGCTTTAACCCAGATTTTCCATTAGCCTCGTAGCGAGGGTGCGCAAGGTGCTGAATCTGCGCGGCCGCAGTAGAGGGCTAATGGGAAATCTGGGGTTAATTAGAGGTGCCCCATAGCTATCCAACTCACAAAGCGCACCATGCACAGATTTTACCCGGTCTTTTTGATAGTGTTTTTTCTCAGCCTTCTGCCGACCGCATGGGCAGAAATGCTGGATGTTAAAATTGAAGGGTTAACCGGTGCAACGCTGGAAAACGTGCGCAAATTGCTGAGCATTGAACAGCAGAAAACCGACCCAAATTTATTCGAGGCACGCATTCGTCGCCTGCACCGTAATGCGCCGGGGGAAATAAAACAGGCACTGGAACCTTTTGGCTATTACGAGTCCACTATCTCCGCTAATTTGACGCAACCGACTCCAGATCACTGGCTCGCCACTTACGAGATTAACCTCGGGCCTGCAGTGCGCGTTGCCACAATTGATTTAAAACTGGCTGGCGAAGGAATAAACGATAATCAATTTCAAGCGTTGATCAGCAACTTTCCCTTGCGTCAAGGCGATACACTGGATCACGCGCGCTATGAGGGCGGCAAACGTGCTTTACTGACATTAGCCACTGAAAACGGTTATCGCGATGCTCAATTACTGACGCATGAAATACGCGTACAACCTGAACAACACACGGCTGACATACTATTGCATTTTGATACGGGACGCCGTTACCGCTTTGGAAAAGTGGCCTTTATACAAGTCGGTGATCCCGAAAAATCACAATTTGATCCCGAGTTTATGGCACGTTTTATCTCCTTTGAAGATGGCACGCCCTACTCCACCACACGTTTATTTGATGTTCAGAATGCGCTTTCTGACAGTGATTATTTTGACACTGTTGAAATGAAACCACGTCCTGACAAAATTGAGAATTTTGAAATCCCCATAGATATAGAGTTAGAGCCACGCAGCAAGCATCGCTATACGATGGGTCTGGGCTATGGAACAGACACGGGGATTCGCGGCAGCCTCGGCTGGGAAAATCGGCAAGTGAATAGCTCAGGACATCGCTTTAAAGCTGAAGCAAAAATTTCTGAAATAAAAACCAACATTACTGGTAAATACCGCATTCCTACACGCAACCCCCGCACTGACCGCATTGAATTAACCTCGGCATGGTTGAATGAAAACATTGCAACCACTAACAGTGAAAGTGAAACTTTCCTGGTGGGGGCAAGCCATACTTTGAACCGCCGTAGCGGTTGGCTTGAAACGGTGTACCTCAACTACCAAAGGGAATCGTTCTCCATAGCAGACACCTCAGGTAAAAGCAGCCTGTTATTGCCGGGCATCAGTTGGTCACGTGTTGATACCAATAACCGAATCTATACTCGCCGTGGTTTGCGCCTGTTAGTGGATATCAAAGGCACCCACCCCAGCCTGGGATCAAAATTTCAGTTTTTGCAGTTGCGCCTGCAGGGTAAGTTGATTCGGCCCATACTGGAAAATGGCCGTGTTACCTTGCGTGGAGATGCCGGTTTAACGCACATCAAGGACTTTACTGAACTACCCACATCGCTGCGTTTTTTTGCGGGTGGGGACCAAAGTGTGCGGGGCTATGAGTATAACAGCCTCAGCCCAAAAGACTCCGCAGACCGGGCGTTGGGGGGTGAGCAATTGCTGGTAGGCAGCGCAGAGTATGAACACTCATGGACGGAAAAATGGAGCAGTGGTATTTTTTTCGATATTGGCAACGCCGTGGATGATTGGGCACAAAAATTAAAGCGCGGCGCAGGGTTTGGCGTGCGCTGGAAATCACCGGTGGGACTGGTCCGCGTAGATCTGGCGTGGGCCTTAAGCGACCCGGATAATCCCATGCGTCTCCATCTCGTGATCGGACCTGACCTGTGAGTGACCCTGTAAACGACAACGGTGCGCCGCGCAGGGATGCGCAAGTGCCGCAGGCGCAGGATGCGCAGGAGCGGCCAACGCCCAATGCAACGGGCGAAACCGACCCTGAACCTCAGCAAGAACGTAATCGACGCAAACTGCCGTGGATTTTATTATTGACGCTTATTGTGAGCCTGAGTGCGGCTGCCGTAGGCTTTATAGCGGCTACCGAAAGCGGATTACAATGGACATTTTCCATGTTGGCACGCAACATCCCAGGGGAGCTACACGTAGATCATCTTGCAGGGCGTTTGATTGGACCCCTTTCACTGCGTGGCCTGCGCTACACCACAGCCAAAAAAAACATTACACTCTCCATTGAGAAATTAGAGGCAGATATTCGGCCGCTGGCTCTATTATATGAACGTATACATATTTCCCGGCTGGATATTACAGGTGTGAGTTATACCCAACTGCCCAGTCAGGAGCCATTGGCAGCACCGCCAGATATTCAAATACCTCTTGGCATTACACTCGATCAGGCATCTATAACCCACCTTACTGTAAATCTGCCTCAGTTGCAGCAGATTCCAATTGATCGCATCACCCTCTCGGGCAAAACCCTGCGCGGCCGTCTGCACATCGATAGTGCTATGGTGGCGTCTCATTCTTTTCAGGCTCGCGCACGCGGCACCCTTACGCCACGAAATAATTATCCATTAAGCGCAATCATCAACTGGTCAGCGTCGCCACAGAATTACCCTGCTGTGACCGGTCAGGCCACACTGACTGGCAATCTGGTGAAAGACTTTAACATCTCTCAAAGCGTTAATACGCCGCTCAAAGCCACCCTCTATGGCACCGTAAAAAACATGTTCACTGCAATGCAATGGCAAGCGAATCTTACCGTCGACAAGACTAATCTAAACAGCATTAATAAACGCTGGCCTGTCATTGAAATGGGGGGGAAGCTTCGTCTTGAAACGCAGGCGCGCGACAGCGGCAAATCCAATCGCATTATTGCAGAGGGCGCAATTCAGACCACCCACCAAAAATATACGCTAAACACTACGGCTCGCGCCAATTTCTCTGATAACAAATGGTACATTGAACAAGCCACCCTTGCACTGCCTGACAACCCGGCACGCATTATATTGAAGGGCGCGCTAAGTGAAGGTTTGATTCCCGCGCTCTCTCAATCAGATCAACCCTGGCAATTAACCGGTCGCTGGCATGCGCTTGCCTGGCCACTCAACGCAACACCTGGCGCAGCCATCATTACCAGCAAAGAAGGCGACTTTAGCATTGCGGGGAATCTTGACGCCTATCAGTTCACAGCAGAAGGCGTCGTGCAGGGAAGCACCAGTGCCGCCAGAGGCAGGATGCCGGAAGCGGCCAACATGGGCGGAACCACCTTGCCGTCGGCTCATTGGGCCGCCGCAGGCATTGGCAGCCGCGAAAGTCTGGTGTTTGATAACATACAGGCAGACATTCTGGAAGGACGGCTCATTGCTCAAGGCGAGCTGCACTGGTCACAACCCCGTCCCTCATCTCCCCAAAAAAGTTCACCACAGAATTCACCCCTAAGCTGGTCTGTGGACATCACGGGCAACGATCTCAATCCCGGACAACAGTGGCCTGCATGGCCCGGGCAACTTGATTTTCAGGCTCGCATTCATAATAAGGAACCCAACACAGCGAACCCCTCTGCAATCACCCTCGAAATCAGCGATCTTACAGGGCAATTACGCGATGTCCCCCTGGATGGCAAAGCATTATTAATAATAGATAAAGATACCTATGCAATACCGCATCTGACACTTGCCTCAGGATCATCTCGCCTGAATGCAAGCGGCACACTGAACGAAGCATGGAACGTCCAATGGGAAATGGATATTCATAACATCAATGAAATTATGCCTACGGCACTCTTAAAGCACAGCGGCACGCTTCATGGCAAAGGTCTGCTCACCGGGCCAAGAGAGCAGCCGCATGTTAATGCCGAAATACAAGGCAAAAATCTCACGATGGGAGAGACATATAAAGTCGGAGACGTACGTCTTTTAGTGGACGTGGACACTCAAAACCAGCAGGCATCACAACTTGATCTGATAGCCAGCGGCATAACCATTGGCAATCAGCTTATTGATAATATCGTGGTGAAAGGCCAAGGCCAGACACAAAATCATGTGATAGACGCAACCCTTAAAACCCGCGAAAAAACCCTGGTCCTGCGCGCAGAAGGAGCGTTGGGAAGGGCTATTGCCACTTTCACCACTTTAGATAATGGCGCACAAACTGACACCCCGCTGTGGACAGGCCAACTCACTCAAGCCAATATGACATCTCAAGCGTTAGGCTATTGGCCACTGACTACTCCAGGGATCCTGACTATCACTACCGATCACGCACAGCTCGGCCCGTGGTGCTGGACACAACAGACAGCGCAGATTTGCGCCGAGGCCAGCCGCGCAGAGAATACCGGCTGGCAGATCAATACACATATGACCAATCTGCCGATGAATTGGTTTCAGCCTTTTCTACCTCCTCAAGCTATTGTAGCAGGCACGTTTAATGCCAGAGCCATAGCTTACCTTAGCACAACCGGGGTTGTTACCGGCACTGCAAAATTCAACCCTTCAGCGGGCACAATGGTTCATCAGTTGGCGGACGATCAAAGCCTGGTTCTGGCTTACACTCAAGGCTTGGTAGAAGCCACCCTGGATGCGGATACGCTCAATGCACGCGCCGCATTAACCTTGACGGATCGAGGCACGCTGGATGGCACCCTGCTACTGCCCCGCTCTGCACTACCGACTTTCTTAACCAATCCCACCCCTGCGGCACAGATTCCGCCGCCAGGGGCGGCACAAATAAAAGCCAGATTGAATGCGGAAATTCATGAGATGAGTGTGTTACCTGATTTCTTTCCTGAAATTGAAGACACACAAGGGAAAGTTAACATTGCATTAACTGTTGAAGGCACGGTCGATAAACCTCGTTTCAGCGGTTATGCCAAACTGGAACAAGGCACCGCTCTGGTGCCACGTCTGGGCTTGAAATTGCGCGACATCCAGGCTCAGGTCACCGGAACAAACGCCGCCCCACAGGGAAGAGCGGAAGCGAAGGGTTCTGGAAGTGTCGCGGAAGGCAGGATGCCGGGAGCGACCGATACAGGTGAAGGCCAACTTTCCCTTACGGCGCAAGCCAGATCAGGTAATGGTATATTAAATGTGCATGGCACCTTGCGGCCTGGCACTAAAGAAAATTGGGGCGCTGATCTTACTGTAAAAGGCGAAAATTTCGAAGCCATGCGCACCCCGGATATTCAGGCTACAGTATCACCCGATCTGACCATGAAAATAGCTGGAAATACAGTAGATGTTAATGGTGACCTGAGCATACCCACTGCTCATATTGAATTACGCGACCTGACTACTACCGTGCATCCCTCGAGTGATGTAATCATCGTGCGACCCGACAAAAACACCCGTGGCAACAATACAAACGGCGAAAATGAGAATCAGGAAATCATCAATAACAAACGGTGGATGATCCATAGCGTTATTGGGCTAGCGCTTGGCGATAACATCACCTTCAAAGGTGTAGGCCTCACGGGACGGTTCACCGGAAATCTCGCCCTCATAGATACCCCTCAACAAGTGACAACCGCCTATGGTGAAATTCGTATTGAAGAGGGTGGGGAATACCGTGCAGTTAATCAAAAGCTCGAGGTGAAAAAAGGAGGTCGCCTGGTATTTGCCGGCGGCCCCCTTAATAATCCTGGCGTAGATGCGCGTGCCACACGTCAAGTCACCACCAATATCCGTGTAGGCTTCAATGTGCGCGGCACGCTACAATCGCCGCAATTATCGGTCTACTCTGAACCTTCAATGACAGAAACCGATGCCCTCGCCTACTTGTTGTTTGGAGGCCCGATGAGTCAGGCAACTACGGCACAAGGAGGGCAAATGGCGCAGGCCGCAAGCAGTCTTGGTGCGGCGGGTGGGGATTTCCTGATGAAAAAAATTGGCAATACCTTTGGCATCGAAGACGTTCGTGTCGAAACCGGCGCTGTTGCATCCCCTACCGGCACTCCCAGCACGGCACAGCAAGCCACCGTTGTGCTGGGGAAATATCTTTCACCGAAACTTTACATAAGCTATGGCGTGGGTACGGTAGATCGAATCAATACCCTGCGCTTGCGTTATCAACTTGGCCGCCACTGGACAGTAGAAGCTGAAAGTGGGCTGTATCAAGGCACCGATATTCTCTATACCATCGACAAAAAATAGTGGATCTTAGAAGAATATCTATCCACGAAAAGCACGAAAGACACGAAAATTGTACCCTCTGAAAATCATGAATATTTCGTGCCTTTCGTGCTTTTCGTGGATAGCCCTATTCAGACATCAACCTGCCTCTTTTAAATTTCCAGCTTCGTCTGTATAACGGGCGCGCAGGGTCTTCGCCGCCTGCACCATGCGTGTCAATGCCGTTTCCACTTCTGGCCATTGGCGGGTTTTAAGTCCGCAGTCAGGATTCACCCATAATTTTTCCGGGGCAATCACTATTGCCGCTTTTTCCAGTAACGTCACCATTTCTTCCGTAGTCGGCAAACGCGGGGTGTGAATGTCATAAACACCTGGCCCGATTTCATTGGGATAGGAAAAGTCGGAAAATGCATCAAGCAACTCCATATCAGAACGTGAAGTCTCGATAGTAATAACGTCAGCATCCAGCGCAGCAATCGATGCAATAATGTCATTAAATTCGGAGTAGCACATATGCGTATGAATCTGCGTATCATCACGTACGCCACTGGCCGTAATACGAAACGCATGCACTGCCCATCCCAGATAATCCTGCCAATGCTTTTTACGCAGCGGCAGCCCTTCGCGCAACGCCGGTTCGTCAATCTGAATAATTTTAATTCCGGCATTTTCCAGATCACATACTTCATCGCGCAACGCCAACGCTATTTGCAAGGTGGTCTGCGCACGCGGTTGATCGTCGCGCACAAACGACCATTGCAGAATCGTCACCGGGCCGGTCAACATGCCCTTCATGGGACGTGGGGTCAGTGATTGCGCGTACACCGTCCAGTCTACCGTCATCGACGCGGGGCGGCTGACATCACCAAAAATTACCGGGGGTTTTACGCAGCGTGAGCCATAACTCTGCACCCAGCCATTCTGGGTAAACACAAACCCTTGCAGCAACTCACCAAAGTACTCCACCATGTCATTGCGCTCGGCCTCGCCATGCACCAGCACGTCCAGATCAAGCTCTTCCTGTTTACGCACGGCATAGCTGATCTGCTCGTGCATGGCAGCGATATAGTCACGTTCGGATATTTTTCCGGCCTTCACATCGCGGCGTGCCGCACGAATCTGCGCAGTTTGCGGAAATGAACCAATCGTCGTGGTAGGAAACAGCGGCAAGTTCAATCGCTGTTGTTGCGCAATACGACGCACTAAATAAGCATGATGACGCTCTGCCAGATCACTTGTGATTTGCGCGACACGCTCTTTAACTGCCGCATGATGAATGCGCGGCGAAGCACGGCGTGCCTGATGCGCCTGAAGGTTTCTGTCAAGCGCCGCACTCACAGCGGCATGACCTTCATTCAGCGCACGCTTTAACACGACGATTTCGTCCACCTTTTGCGTGGCGAACGCCAGCCAGGATTTTATGTCTTCACCCAGACCACTTTCCACCGCCAAATCAACCGGGCTGTGCAACAATGAACACGAAGATGCAAGCCACAGCCGATCACCCAGGCGTACCTTTACCTGTTCCAGGATCGCCAGCGCTTTTGCAAAATCGCTGCGCCAGATATTACGGCCATCCACCACACCCACCGAAAGTATTTTGTATGATGGCAATTGATCGAGTACTGCGGTGAGCTGTTCCGGCCCACGCACCATATCAATGTGCAAACCATCCACCGGCAACCGGCAGGCCAGCGCGGTGTTATCTTCCAGTGCACCAAAATAAGTGGTGAGCAAACGCTTCAAGCCCGGTTGCTGCAAGCGCACGTAAGCGGCCTCAAAAGCATTCTTCCAGGACTGCGGCAAATCCAGCGCCAGAATCGGCT
Organism: Gammaproteobacteria bacterium; assembly: GCA_031421115.1. Taxonomy (GTDB): domain Bacteria; phylum Pseudomonadota; class Gammaproteobacteria; family Ga007554. Next base: position 15,929 of record JANOOA010000205.1, read on the forward strand.
CATCAATCTGCACCCACGTGACACCCAACTGCGCGAGCTTTGCCAGAATTTCACCGTACACGGGCAACAGCTTTTCCAGCAGTGCCAATTTATCAAACTCTCCATTATTTATTTGGGCACCTTTGATTTTACCCAACCACAAATACGTGAGCGGCCCAATCAATACGGGCTTCACCTGCGCCTGAGCTTGATAGCCTAGCGCACACGCCTCAGCAACTTCATCAAACAGCTTGCTGGACGCCAGACGAAACACCTGTTCGGGACTGAATTCGGGCACTATGTAGTGATAATTGGTGTCAAACCATTTTGTCATTTCGCAAGCAGGTACATCGGCACCGCTCGGCGCACGGCCCCGCGCCATGCGAAAATAAGTATCGAGATCCACTGCGCCATCAGTCACGTCACCAAAACGCGCGGGCACCACACCGAGCAGGGTGGACATGTCCAGCACATGGTCATACCAGGAAAAATCGCCCACCGGTATGAAATCAAGCCCCGCATTTGATTGAACAGCCCAGTGACGGGCGCGCAGGGTTTTCCCCACCTGCTCCAGACCTTGCCGGTCCAATGTACCAGCCCAATACGCTTCAGTGGCGCGCTTTAACTCGCGCTGTACGCCAATGCGAGGAAACCCCAGGGTATGTGCTGTAATCATTGATGTGCTCCTGTTGTTAAGGGATCTTTGAGACTAGCTATGACAACGTAACCAGAGTTCATTAACCTAGACTCTTTACTGTCCGTCAGTGTGGGGGTAAACTAATCATGAATCAATTTCTATTTATTAATGATTAACGTGAGAAAAATTCATAATGTTTCTTGAAGTCCATCACCTCTACAGTCTCACCATGATCCGCGACAGCGGCAACTTGACGCGCGCCGCCGAACGCTTGCACGTCACGCAATCGGCGCTGTCGCACCAGATCAAGACCCTGGAAGATCGTTTCGGCTGCGCCCTGTTCACGCGCAAGAGCCGTCCGCTGCGTTTCACCCCGGCAGGGCAGCGTTTGCTGGAACTGGCAGATCAGATTGTGCCGTCGGTGCAGGCCATGGAGCGTGAACTGGCGCGGTTTGCACAGGGCAAAACCGGACGGCTACACATTGCCATTGAATGTCACAGTTGCTTCGAGTGGCTGATGCCCACCCTCGACACCTACCGCGATCATTGGCCGGAGGTGCAGATTGACCTGTCGACCAGCTTCAGCTTTGAGCCATTGCCCGCGCTGGTGCGCGGTGACATTGATCTGGTGATTATTTCTGAGGCCAAAGAGGTGCCGGGAATCGCGTATGCGCCACTGTTTCGCTATCAGTCATTGCTGGCGCTCGCCAACGACCATCCTCTCAGCCACGAAACCTGGATTGCGCCGTCTCATCTGGCGGGCGAAACCCTCATCACCTACCCCGTAGATCGCGCCCGGCTGGACATTTATCACCATTTTCTCGACCCGGCAGGTGTCGAACCTGCCGCGCGGCGCACCGCCGAATTAACCCTGGTCATTCTGCAACTGGTGGCCAGCCGCCGTGGTGTGGCAGCGCTGCCCAACTGGGTACTGGCAGATTACCTGGCTCATGACTATGTCACCGCCCGTCCCCTGAGCGCAAATGGGGGTAAAAATGGCCTGTGGAGTACCCTGTATGCTGCCGTGCGCGCCAATGAGCAACACACCCCCTATATACAGGACTTTATCGAGACGGCCAGAACGGTTTCGTTCCGCACCTTGAGTGAGATTCAATCAGCCTGATTTATCCTTCAGCATGAAGGATTTATTCAAGTTTGGAATCAGCATTGTCCGCTTACAAAATTGCATGAGGTATCACTGCTGTCCGGTTAAAACTCTAATATGTTCATTTTGTTGCGGTCGTTATTCTGTGCGGATTTGTAATCGCTGCCAGGAAACGCTTGCTGCAATGGCATTTTCTCGAATAAGGTGTAATAGTCAATTAAACAACTGGAGATGGAGAAATAGCCCTCGCACATCATTCAAAAAACCACACCAACTGCCGCTAACGCTTAAACGGCATCTTAATATATCAAAGGTCATTCTTCACGGAGATTACAATGGACGTTACTGAACTGCTGGCCTTTAGCGTGAAAAACAAGGCTTCTGACTTGCACTTGTCCGCTGACTTACCACCCATGATTCGTGTCGACGGCGATATCCGGCGAATTAATGTGCCTCCACTTGACCATAAAGCAGTGCAAGCCATGCTGTATGACATCATGAACGACCGGCAGCGCAAGGATTTTGAAGAGTTCCTTGAAACCGATTTTTCTTTTGAGATTCCAGATCTGGCGCGATTTCGCGTTAACGTATTCAATCATAACCGTGGCGCGGGTGGTGTGTTCCGTACCATTCCATCAACCATTTTATCGCTGGAAGATCTGGGCTGCCCGGCGATTTTTAAAGAAATCGCCGACACGCCACGCGGCCTGGTGTTGGTCACCGGCCCGACCGGCTCGGGCAAGTCTACCACGCTGGCGGCGATGATCGATTATAAAAACAATAATGAATTTGGCCATATCCTGACGATTGAAGACCCTATCGAATTTGTACACACCAGTAAAAAATGCCTGGTTAACCAACGCGAAGTACACCGTGACACTCTAGGCTTTAATGAGTCTTTGCGCTCAGCCTTACGCGAAGATCCTGACGTTATTCTGGTGGGCGAAATGCGCGACCCCGAAACCATTCGCCTGGCGCTGACGGCCGCCGAAACCGGTCATGTGGTGTTCGGCACTTTGCACACCAGCTCGGCTGCAAAAACCATAGACCGTATCATCGACGTATTTCCTGCGGCCGAAAAAGAAATGGTACGTTCCATGCTATCAGAATCACTGCGCGCGGTAATTTCCCAGGCCTTAATCAAAAAAGTAGGCGGGGGGCGTGTTGCTGCCCATGAAATCATGATGGGTACCCCGGCGATACGCAACCTGATCCGTGAAAACAAAGTACCGCAGATGTACTCGGCCATTCAAACCGGCCAAGCCATCGGCATGCAAACGCTCGACCAATGCCTGACAGAGTTAGTGAAGAAAGGCGTTATCAGCCGTAGTGACGCACGCGCACGTGCTGCTAATAAAGATGGATTTAAGTAACGGCTGAACGAGGCCTCGAACATCTTTGTTGCTGAAGGAGGGGTTATTCAGCAACAAAGATACGTCGTCCCTGCGCTTCAATGCAATGCACAGGATGTTTATAGAGATTTTCAAGATTCTCCCGCGTCAACATTTCATCGGTTGTTCCATACAAAATATTTCCATCACCAACCAGCAGCACAACATGATCACAATAACGCATTACCATATTCACATCATGCAACACCATCAGCAGGGCTTTGCGGGCATGACGAATGTGCTGCACCAGTAAATTCATTACCAAGATTTGATGATGTAAATCCAGATGATTGGTAGGCTCATCCAACAAAAAAAGTTGTGGATTCTGCGTCAACAATGCCGCGATCGCCAACCGCTGTCGCTCACCGCCTGAGAGTGTTTCTACCTGACGTATCGCCATGTCAACCAACTCCATTTGCGCAAGTGCGTCGCGTGCCTGCCTGCGGTCTTCCTCACCCTCCCAGCGCCAGGCGGTTAAATAGGGATGGCGTCCAATTAGTACCGTTTCTTGAACTGTACTGGGAAAAGGATCCTGGCTATGCTGGAAAAGCACGCCCACACATTGGGCGATGTGGCGGCGCGACAGTGTGCTGAGCGGCTGATCTTCTAAATAAATGGTACCGGCCTGTGGCGCACGCAAACCCGCCAGCGTGTGTAACAAGGTGGTTTTTCCTGCACCATTCGGCCCCAGCATTCCCCAGCATTCACCGCGTTTGATGACAAAATTCCAATCACGGCACACTGTCTTTCCGGCAACAGCAACCGTCAAGTTTTTAGCTTCTAAAAAAACCGGCATCATCAACGGTGCCCGCGCTGCAATAAATACAGAAACACGGGCACGCCAAGCAATGCCGTGATCACGCCCACCGGTAATTGCTGCGGTGCCACTATGGTACGCGCCACGGTGTCGGCAACGGTAAGTAAGCTGCCACCCAACAGTACGGCGGCTGGCAATAATATCCGCTGGTCATTGCCAATCACCAAACGCAGCAAGTGCGGCACGATCAATCCAACAAAACCAATACTGCCCGCCAATGTCACCGCAACCGCCGTGAGCAGCGAAGCAAGCACATACACTTGCAGGCGCAGTGGTTTGACCGCAACACCCAACGCGCTGGCCTGTAATTCACCGCGTGACAGGGCGTTAAGCTGGTGCGCCAAAGGCAGGCACAGGATTGCTCCCATCAACAGAACCATCCATGCTGTGCCGGGATTCTGGGCATGACTCAAATCACCCATCAGCCAGAACAACATGCCACGTAAATGGGTATCAGGGCTTATGGCGAGAATAAAACTGATCACAGCGCCCCACCCCGCCGCGATTACCACGCCTGTCAACAATAAACGCGTTGACGTCCAGCTACCCCGGCCACGCGCCAAGGTAAACACCAGCAGCATGGAGAGCAACGCCCCGCCAAATGCACTGCCTGTGAACCACACCCCGCTCGCACCAATGAGCATGGAAGACAATGCACCGACCGCGGCACCGCCGGAAATACCCAAGATATACGGATCCGCCAAAGGATTACGCAGCAATACCTGCATCAGCGCGCCAGCCAATGCCAACATGCCACCAGTAGCAAACGCAGCCATCGCGCGCGGCAAGCGTAAGTCCACCACCAGGTTGCGGTAGAGTCCTTGCTCCCCCTGCAACACCGCCCATAAATCCCGCCAATGAACCGTGATGCTACCCAACGCTAATGCAGACAGCAGGCTGATTCCCGACAACAGCAACAAGCCGATTAGTGTTACGCGAGGAGTCATCACCGCAGACTGATAATAGGCCATCCCCGCATGCGGGCATGATCGGCCAGCGTGTCATCGGGGTCTACCGCGACGGGGTGCGTTACCATTTCCAACAAGGGCAAATCATTGAGCGAATCACTGTAAAACCAGCTTGAGGCCAGATTCATGCCAGTGGCCTTTAACCATAGTTGCAGATTTTCTACTTTACCTTCGCGGAAACATGGCGTGCCACTGACGTTGCCCGTGTAACGACCCTGCTTTACTTCTGGCTCGGTGGCAAGCAGATGCCCCACACCCAGCATCGCGGCAATGGGTTCGGTAACAAAACGGTTGGTGGCGGTGATGATTAACAGGGCGTGACCTTGATCACGATGCTGCTGCAACAAAGCGTGCGCCGCCGGCAACATGATAGCCTCAATTTTTTCCTGGATAAAATTTTTGCGCCATTCATGCAAGGTAGCCATGTCGTGTTGTGACAGCGGCTGCAACGAGAAGCGCAAAAATTCATAAATATCCAGCGTACCTACTTTATATTCCTCGTAGAAACGCCGATTTTCACGCTCATAATATTCACCGTCCACCAAACCCTGCTCAATTAAATAACGCCCCCACAGATAATCACTATCACCACCCAGCAGGGTATTATCCAAATCAAAAATTGCAAGATTCAAAATACCACCCTATAAATTAAAAAAAACCTTACCATTATCCGACTGTCCACGCCGTAAGAATTCTAGCATAGCATTTCGCACTGACATTGCAGCGTCCCAGAGTTTAACCCAGATTTTCCATTAGCCTCGTAGCGAGGGTGCACAAGGTGTTAAAGATCGGTAAAAAAAGTTGAAAAACAGCCGGGGGCGTAGCCACCCTGCGGTGACAGGCTGTTTTTAAACTTTTCTCGCGCAGATTCAGTGCGTTGTGCGACCGCAGTAGCGGGCCAATGGAAAATCTGGGATTATCAAAGCCACCCAGGAAACCCACGCCAACCTTCATGACATACCGCACCATTTCGTGCGCTGCGCCTGCTTGGCTGGGGTAACCGATCTGAATTCAGGGCAGATGCTTGCATTTGCTGGCTTTTTGATTGCGCTATAAGCGTAGCGTGCGCTGTGCGCACGAACTGGTGTGGGTGTGACATACGATGAAATGAATGGAATGCATGGGCACGGGTGTTTCCCATCAATGCGGTGGGTGTTGTCATTGCGGGTAAATCGTGCGCACAGCGCACGCTACTTCTTGAATAGTGCCGATGCCTCCATTTGTGCCTCTAAAATCATTGCGGCCACTGCGCTCTACTCTAACGTCAATGATAACCCAGAAGCCCCCCCCTTGGCGCCCACTTCAGCGCCATCAGATTCTTCCGCAATACTCAAGGAAACCTCCCCCACTTGCTTGTCTCCCTGCTTTTCTTCCAGGGTAATGCGCAGACGCAAGTTATTTTGTGAGTCGGCATTACGCAATGCTTCTTCAAGTGTAATGTGCCCCGCCTTATAAAGATGATAGAGCGCCGCATCGAACGTTTGCATACCGATATTTTCTGATTTCTGCATGACTTCTTTAATTTTGTGCATTTCCCCTTTGAGAATCAGGTCACATATCAGCGGTGTTCCGAGCAGTATCTCCACCGCGACGATACGCTTACCGTCTTTAGTTGGAATCAGTCGCTGGGAAATAATGGCGCGGACGTTTAATGATAAATCCATAAGCAATTGGGTACGGCGTTCTTCGGGGAAAAAATTGATAATGCGGTCCAGTGCCTGGTTGGCATTATTGGCATGCAAAGTTGATATTGCCAGATGGCCAGTTTCGGCAAACGCGACAGCATGTTCCATGGTTTCACGCTCACGAACCTCACCAATCAGAATTACGTCCGGTGCCTGGCGCAGGGTATTCTTCAGGGCGTCTTCATAGCTGTCGGTGTCCACGCCCACTTCGCGCTGGTTAACGATGGATTTTTTATGTTTGTGTACAAACTCGATAGGATCTTCGATAGTAATGATATGCCCAGCGCTATTGGCATTACGATAGTCAATCAGCGATGCCAATGAGGTGGATTTTCCCGATCCAGTACCGCCCACAAACAGG
>JANOOA010000206.1:0-5739 GCA_031421115.1 Gammaproteobacteria bacterium
GGCCTCTTGTGGACTGAGGTTGTCAGGGCCGATATGACTTGCGGAATTAAGGTTAGTCCACTCCTGGAGACTGGCAACGCGCGTCTCAAAAAATTCATCAAGGTTGTTGCTGAGGATACACAGAAAACGCAACCGTTCCAACAAGGGGACAGTTTCGTCACTGGCCTGTTCCAGCACGCGTCGATTGAATTGCAGCAGGCTCAGCTCGCGGTTGATATAGAGCGCGGGTTGTTTTAGGTCGGCCTCATTCATGATTATTGGCAAGCTTGATTGCGACACAGATTAAGAAAATTATACCAAAGGAATGTTGCAAAAATACTATGACCAAGGTTAAAAAAATGTGCCGTCTAATGGTGAAGATGCGTTAGCGTAAAGCTTGCGTGGTATACGTCCGGCAAGATAAGCCTCACGGCCAGCCTCGATGGCTTTTCTCATCGCAGAGGCCATCAACACCGGATTTTTGGCGCATGCAATCGCAGTGTTCATCAGCACGCCGTCACAGCCCAGCTCCATCGCCACGGCAGCGTCAGAGGCGGTGCCCACGCCGGCATCCACCAGAATCGGCACCTTGGCGTTTTCAACAATAATGCGGATATTGTAAGGGTTGCGTATCCCCAGCCCCGAGCCGATCGGTGCGGCCAGCGGCATTACCGCCACGCAGCCCATTTCTTCGAGGCGCTTGGCAGCGATGGGGTCGTCGTTGGTGTACACCATTACCTTGAAGCCGTCTTTAATCAAAATCGCAGCGGCTTTGAAAGTTGCACTCATGTCAGGAAACAGTGTTTTGGGATCACCGAGCACTTCCAGCTTCACCAGGTCATGGCCGTCTAGTAGTTCACGCGCCAGATGGCAGGTGCGCACCGCATCGTCAACGGTATAGCAGCCAGCGGTGTTAGGCAGCAGGGTATACTTGTCCAGCGGCAATACATCCAGCAAATTCGGTTCGCCCGGTGTTTGACCAATGTTGGTGCGGCGCACTGCAACGGTAACAATCTGCGCACCACTGGCTTCGGTTGCCAGGCGCGTTTCTTCAAGATCGCGGTATTTGCCAGTGCCCACCAGCAGGCGCGAATGATAGGTGATTCCGGCGATAATCAGCGGGTCGTTACGGGGGGTGGTGTGTGGCATGATGTGATCCTGAAAAATGGGGGAGCTTAAGATGAGGCGCCTTTGTGTGCAACCAGCTTGACACGGGGTGGATAGGGTAGCGGCGTGTGGCTAACCGCCGCCGATGGCATGCACAATCTCCACTCGATCGCCGACTTGCAAAAGGTGGGTGGTATGCTGGCTGCGCGGCACAATGCGAAGATTAACCTCCACGGCGATACGCTTGTCCGTCAGCGCCATGTCTTCAATTAAACCGGCAATGCTAAAACTTTCACACACCTGACGTGGCGTGCCATTAACTAAAATTTCCATACTATTCCATCATTCTGCGAAGCGTGTGCAAAAAACATTGACCCACACCGCGAAACGCGCAAAAATACCAGACTGCCTCATGCGGGTGTAGTTCAATGGCAGAACTTTAGCTTCCCAAGCTGATAGTGTGGGTTCGATTCCCATCACCCGCTCCATTTGGTACAGGCTCTGCGACTTAATCTGTCGGGCCGATGATTCCCAACGCATACAATCCCGTAACCACCATGCCGGTGAAGGTCATTAACAGCACAGTTATAAGAAAAACAGCAAATACGCCACGCATGGTACGCCTCCAATAAAGTTTACAAAGAGTTTATTTTACATCTATGTGTACTGGCGCGTTGCATTTCGGGCAGTACTTCCACATCGGCAAGCGATCTGCCGCTTGCAGGGCAAGTTTCATGTCTTGCTTGCAGGTGGGGCATGCCCCAGTCACATAGTTGGCGGCTACGCTGGTTTTATACAGCTTATACGCTACCACGGGGCCGGCGATTAAGAACGCGGGTATCAGCACAAGATGTATCGGGGGGACAGGCACCAGCAACACCGCCAGCCCCCACAGTGCCCCCAGCGCTTTGATGGCCCTGACGCGGCGGTCGTGCGGGGTATAATGGGTCTCGAAAAGTGCCCCATCGTAGGCAGTAACGCCATCATTGACTTTGATCCAGACGTCTTGTTCTTCGATGGTTGCCATTACACAATCGCTATACAATAAATCAAGCCATTAGCATACCATATTGGCTTATCACTATGCTTATCACTATTGTGAGGCGCACGTTGAGGATAATCATTAATGCCCATTGCGTAGTTTAGCGATCAGGTTCTGGAATGGTTTGACGACCATGGCCGCACTACACTGCCGTGGCAGCGCGACCCTACAGCCTATCGTGTGTGGGTGTCTGAAGTAATGTTGCAGCAAACCCAGGTTGTAACAGTTATTTCGTATTTTCAAAGGTTTATGGAGCATTTTCCGACCGTTTCCGCGCTCGCGGCGGCACCTCTGGACGAGGTGCTGCACCTGTGGACGGGGCTGGGCTACTATGCCCGTGCCCGCAATCTGCACCGTGCCGCAGGGGTGATTATGGCGCAGCACGGCGGCCAGTTTCCGCAACACATTGATGCAGTACAGGCCTTGCCGGGGATTGGGCGCTCCACCGCCGCTGCGATTCTTGCCCTGGCGCGCGAGCAGCGCCACGCGATTCTTGACGGCAACGTCAAGCGCGTGCTGGCGCGCTTTCATGTTGTAGAAGGCTGGCCGGGGCAGACCGCTGTCGAGCAAACCCTGTGGGGCTGGGCTGAACAGCACACCGCCACGGTGCCGGAGCAGCGTGTGGCGCATTATACCCAAGCGATGATGGATCTGGGTGCGACCTTGTGTACGCGCGCCAATCCAGCATGTGGGCGCTGTCCGCTCCAGGCTGACTGCGCTGCCCATCAGCAGAACCGTGTCGGCGATTTCCCCACCCCCAAGCCGCGCAAAACCCTGCCGGTGCGCGCTACCACGCTACTGATGTTGCACGACGCCAATCACCATGTGCTGCTTATCCAGCGCCCGCCAACTGGTATTTGGGGTGGGCTATGGAGTTTTCCCGAATGCCCGACAGGGTGGGATATTCATGGCTGGTGTGAGCAAAAAATGCATTGCCGCATCGACAACGTGGAAGCCTGGTCTGTGGTGCGCCACACCTTTAGCCATTTTCACCTCGACATTACCCCGGTGCGCGCCCGTGTGCAACATGTCAGCGGCATCATGGATGCAGGTGTTAGCGTCTGGTACAATCTTGGCTCACCCCAGGCGCTAGGGCTGGCCGCGCCAGTTCAGCGGCTGTTGGGAAGACTCTGAATATTTAACTGTCATTTCGACCGTAGGGAGAAATGACAGCACGTCACATTACCGGAGAACACATTACATGGCACGCATGATTCACTGCATCAAACTCAACAAGGAAGCCGAAGCCCTCGATCTACCGCCTTACCCCGGCCCGCTCGGCAAAAAGCTTTACGAAACCGTCTCCAAAGAAGCCTGGCAAATGTGGGTTAAACACCAGACCATGCTGATTAACGAAAACCGCTTGGCACTCGCCGACCCCAAATCCCGGCAGTTTTTGCAGACTGAACTCGACAAATACTTTTTTGGTGAAGGCTCGGCCGTGCCAGCGGGGTATGTGGCGCCGAAGGGTTAGAGGCGATGCAGTGCTGGTGCAAGGGGTGGAAATAGAGCGCGAATGGAGCAAGCATGAATCTGAATACCGACCACCCCAAGCGCCGCATCCAAACCCTGCGATCCGCGCTCACTTTTTTTGAGCAGGCCGAAGCGGCCAGCATTGATCAGGAAGTTTTCCGCAACGCCATCGTCAAAGGTTACGAACTGGCGCAGGAGACCAGCTTCCAACTGTTAAGAAAAGCCCTGCGCGATTACGGTTATGGCGCACAAAAACTGGTCGCTTCCGGCGTCCTCGGCAACTGCTCCCGGCATTGCCCTACCTCCTCCATCCCTGGAGTCGTGCCTCTGGCGACACTTGTACATCCATGCACGGCGGATGCTACACCTGTTAAGGACCTGCTGCGATTGTCCGCCACCCATGGCCTGATGACGTTGGAAGAAGTGGAACGCTGGTTTGCCTGTCGCGACAACCGCAACAATACCGCCCATGACTACGGCGAAGGCTTTGCCAAAGAAACACTGAATCTGATACCCCGCTTCATCACCGATGTGGCGCGGCTCGAAGCCGTCTTGCGTGAACGCTACAGCGAAGCGCTTGGCGATTTTGGATAACATGAAGAAACCGCTAACCCATCCAAGGAAGTCTGATAATATTTCAGGTGTTTTAGTGTCTACAAATTAGCTGCAATACAGTGTGATCCACAGCCGAGAAGGAGTTTGCCATGAGTGACAGAAAGAAACTAACCACCAATGCCGGGTGCCCAGTCGCCAACAACCAGAATGTGATGACCGCAGGGCCACGTGGTCCGCAACTATTGCAGGATGTCTGGTTTCTCGAAAAGCTCGCGCACTTTGGCCGCGAAGTGATTCCCGAGCGTCGTATGCACGCGAAAGGTTCCGGCGCCTACGGAGCCTTTACTGTTACCCATGACATCACCAAATACACACGTGCTAAAATTTTCTCCAGAATCGGCAAGAAAACAGAGTTGTTTGCGCGCTTCACCACGGTAGCTGGCGAGCGCGGTGCGGCTGATGCAGAGCGTGATATTCGCGGTTTTGCAGTGAAGTTTTACACCGAGGAAGGCAATTGGGATCTGGTCGGCAACAACACGCCGGTATTTTTTCTGCGTGATCCGCTGAAATTCCCTGATCTGAACCATGCCGTGAAACGTGACCCGCGCACCAATATGCGTAGCGCGAAAAACAACTGGGATTTCTGGACGTCACTGCCAGAGGCTTTGCATCAGATCACCATCGTCATGAGTGATCGCGGCATTCCCGCCACCTACCGCCACATGCACGGTTTTGGCAGCCACACATTCAGCTTCATCAATGCGGAGAACGAGCGTTTCTGGGTCAAGTTCCATCTGAAATCGCAACAGGGCATCAAGAATCTCAGCGATGCCGAAGCAGAGACTATGGTCGGTAAAGATCGTGAAAGCCATCAGCGCGATCTGTACGAAAGCCTGGAAAAAGGCGATTTCCCCAAGTGGAAGATGTGCGTGCAGATCATGCCGGAAAAAGACGCGGCCAAAGTTTCTTACCACCCGTTTGACCTCACCAAGATATGGCCGCACAAGGATTACCCGCTGATCGAAGTGGGTGTGATGGAGCTGAACCGCAACCCTGAAAACTTTTTCTCGGAAGTGGAACAGTCGGCCTTCAATCCCGCCAGTATTGTGCCCGGCATTGGCTTCTCTCCCGACAAAATGTTGCAGGGGCGTTTGTTTTCCTACGGCGATGCCCAGCGTTACCGTTTGGGCGTGAATCACCATCTCATTCCAGTCAATGCAGCGCGCTGCCCAGTACACAGCTATCACCGAGACGGTGCCATGCGCGTCGATGGCAACCATGGCGGCACGTTGGGCTATGAACCGAACAGCGACGGCGAATGGCAGGAACAGCCGAATTTTTCCGAGCCGCCGCTGAGCCTTGAGGGTGCGGCTGACCACTGGAATCACCGTGAAGACACGGATTATTACTCTCAGCCCGGTGTACTGTTCCGTTTGATGACGCCGGCACAACAGCAGGTGTTGTTTGAGAACACCGCGCGTTCTGTTGGCGCTGCACCGCGCGATATTCAGATCCGCCATATCGGCAACTGCCTGAAGGCTGATCCCGCTTACGGCAAGGGTGTTGCTGATGCCTTGGGTATT
>JANOOA010000207.1:0-2274 GCA_031421115.1 Gammaproteobacteria bacterium
AATCTGCGGCGTTCTGTGTTGTCCTTCGATATGTCCACTAAATGGTACCAGGATCATGGGGGTAAGATAATTTCTTTGCTTGTTAAAAATTCTGTAAACTGGCGTTCGTCCATGGGTTGGGCGGCAAAGTACCCTTGCGCAAAATCACAACCCATGGCGCGGAGCGTATCCCAGTCGGCCTGCGTTTCTACGCCTTCGGCAACGCTTTTTATGCCCAGCTGGCGCGCCATGCGGATACTGGACTCGACGATGATGCGCGACGCCGGATTCAGTGCACTGTCGATTACGAAACTTTGGTCGACTTTGAGCTCGGTATAGGGGATGCGCATCAATTGCTGCAGGCTGGAGAACCCTGTTCCGTAATCGTCAATGGACAAGCCGAAACCCCGCATGCGCAGGCGAGCGAGGTTTTCCAGTGCAGGCGCAACTTCGGTCATAGCCATAGACTCAGTAATTTCGAGAATCATATGACGTGGATCGAGTCCCGCCAGGCGCACGACCTGCGTTATGTGTTCGGCAAACGCGGGGGTTGCCAAGGTGGCGAATGAAAGGTTCACAGACACAGTTAGCTCTAAACCCCGCGCGCGCCACATGCGGCAGGCATATGCCGATTTCTCCAGCATCATGAACGTAAGCCCTTCAATATCTTCGGCCTGTTCAAGCAGGGCGATGAACTTGTCAGGGCCGATCAGACCATACTCAGGATGGCGCCAGCGGGCCAATGCCTCTGCGCCAACGACGCGACCCGACATCAGATCCATCTTGGGCTGGAAAAACGGCTCGAACTGGCTTTGTTGCAAGCCGTGCAGAATCTGTTCGACACTAAATACCGGCTCGCCGTCATTCACACACACGGGCTGAAACTTGTGTGGCTCCTCATGCCGTGCCAGCAGGTTTGCAAGCCCCTTGAGTGTGACGGGCTTCTCAATAACACCGAGCAAGCGGATGCCGTAAGCGTAAGCCATGTTCTGCACCGATACCAGCAATGACCGCTCCTGCGCGCTGGTGATGATGACCGAAACTGCGTGTTTCTCTTGCCCCAGATGCCGCATCAATTCCAGGCCATCCATTTCCGGCATGTCGAGGTCACACACTACGATATCCACGCGGGTCGTGCCACGCAGTAACGCCAGCGCCTGCTTGCCATTGCTGGCACTCATCACCTCGGCGATACCCAGGGAATGCAGCATGCGTACTACCGTGCGGCGCTGAAAATCATGGTCTTCGACAATCAGTACGTACAGATTATTAACCACGATCCGCGCCCACCTCTCCGGCAAGATACACTTTAAGCCGCTGCACTGCGATCCGCACCGGATCCACGTCCGGCCGATCACCCTGCCGCGCTGCCAGCTCCACCACCGCGCACGCGGCTATTAGTTCATGCGCACCCACCATCCGGCCTGCGCCTTTCATGCGATGCGCAATGCGCACTAACACGGCGAGATCTGACTGGTTCACTGCTATCTCCATCTCAGCAAAATCAGACTGAGTTTGCGCTATAAAATCATGCAGGATTTCCGTTTTGTCGACGGTATTAGCGGCGATCTTGTCGATCTCCCCAACACCCAAGGGCATCGTTTGCGTGTCATCCGCATACTGATACTCTGCATCAGGCTGGTTGGCCACGTCGGGAGTGGGCAACCATTTCGCCAACATTTCCCGCAAGTCTTTCATCTCAACCGGCTTGATCAGCACTTCATCCATGCCTGCAGCATGACAATGTTCAAGCTCCTTCGCTAACGCATTCGCTGTCCAGGCAAAGACTGGCGTGCGGGGACGCGCCCCATCAATTTCACTCTTGCGTATCGCCCGTGTCAGGGCATAACCGTCCATCTGCGGCATATGGCAATCGGTAATCACCAGGGCGAACGAGCCACCCTGCCACATCGTAAGCGCTTGCTGACCGTTTTGCGCCACTTCGACACGTACCCCCAGCATCCTGAGCTGCAACGCCAATAGCTGGCGATTAGTGGGGTGATCATCGGCAACCAGTACCCACGGTGCATTAGCGTTGGCACCGTCGTGAAACAGCGGCTGAACAGGATTGGTCTCGGCTACTGCGGGCAGATGCTTCATTTCTTTCACTGCCGTTGCTGCAATAGGCAAGCTGAGCGTGATGCTGAAAGTTGATCCGCGCCCCGGTGCGCTTTCGAGATCGATATGCCCTTGCAGCATCTTGCTCAGTCGCTGACAGATTGCCAATCCCAGTCCGGTTCCACCATACATACGGGCGGTATCCGCGCTCTGCTGGGAGTACACCTGAAACAGGCG
>JANOOA010000208.1:0-6188 GCA_031421115.1 Gammaproteobacteria bacterium
AGCAGTCGAAAACAACTTTACCCGCCGCACCGAGGCGGCATAAATAACGCAACGGTGTCAGGTCTCAATACTGTTCGCCTAATTCCAATTCCATTTCAATCAGCGAATTAAATATATTCCCCTCCCCAACCCTCTCCCGCCCTGCGGGGAGAGCGTAGCGAGGGGGGCGAAGCCGGGCAAATACACTATTGAATTAGAAATGGAATAACACCCACCGTTCGCCCTGAACCTGTCGAAGGGCTCTGGATGCGTGGCGAGTGGTTCGACAGGATCACCACGAACGGTTAATTGCATGGCAAACCTCTTGTGTAGCATTTAATGCTACTATCGTAGCTATTACATCAACTGTGATCCGCTTTTTGCCGGGGCTGGGATAACACCCATGTTCCCGACTACCTTTTTGCTCCCTACTGAAGGCAACACTTCTTGTACTTCTTCCCGCTGCCACACGGGCAAGGATCATTGCGGCCGATCTTGGGAATGTCCCGGATGTATGGCGCCCAAACATCATCTGCGCCAATCCAATCAGCCTCATCCAGCTCATCTTGCTCATTTGCCATGGTTTCCTCCGCCATGATTTCCGCTTCCCAGCGTTGCCGACGGCGTTCGATAGCTTCAGTGTCGTAAAACTGCCAGGGGTTTTTGAAGCGTTCCCATTCGGGCTGCTGGTTCATCTCCCTATAGACCTTTTGCACCTCATCCACCGAGAAGTGCATAACTAAATCCGACTGCCGCGCCGCCAAATCATCCAGTAAGGTGCGATTCCTGGCGCGCGGGAAACTCAGTAGCGTATTTCCGCAACACAGCCGTAGATCCCAATCTTCTTGCTCGTCAGCGGCAATACTGGCCAGCCAATCGAGAGCATGTTCGAGTGCGGGCTCGCTGTGGTGTTGTGCGGCTGCGATAACGGCATCAATCGCGTTGATCCGGATATACCAATCCAGGCTGCGGTCTGTGCACAGATCACGCAAGGAAGAAAAAACCGTTTCGGGTTTATTCTGGAAGAATGCTGGCCAGTACCCGGAAAGCCAATCCTGCAGATCATCATCCTCCGCATGTGACATGCTCCGCATGAAGTCGCTGAGCAACAGGCCTGCGCGCGCCGATGGAATCAAGCCCAGGATCATGACAGCGTGCAGCAACCGCCACCACTCACCCGATGTGGCCTCGCCGTTCCAATTGTCAGCATCACTCAGCAAACCGCTTAAGAGTTCCACCATTTCGTCGCCTCGCCTGGCACATTCATCGATGACGTTACGTGGCACGCGATCTTCGTCGTGTATCATCAACTCCAGCAATGCCGCTGAATCCAGTTGGGCAAGTTGTTCATCAGCGTAGGCGGGTGCCGGAGGAATGGGGGCTATTTCGCCGCTGCCCAATGCGGCGTTGACTGCATCGAGATCAAAGGCTTCGGGGTCGAAATCTTCGTCAATCCATTCGAGCAGTTCTGCGTACTTCGAGTTTGCGGGATCACTTAACGCTTCGAGCAGATAATCATAACCGGGAACACCCCCGCAATCTTCGGGCGGACAGGCGCGTTCACCGGCGAGGCAGAGGGGATAACGCGCGCCGGGTTCAGCACTGAGTATCTTTTCGATTTGGATCTCATGCTCCCAACTGTCGCCGAAATCATAGTCGTAGATGAAGGTGTCGCCTTCGATAACAATTTTATCGAGACGAATATCGCGCCCGTCTATCGTGTCATCGGGGAAATGTGGATCGGGCTCGCTGTAGCAGATTCGGCCAACACGAAAGCCATACAAATGCGAATTACTCCAGCCCATTGCTATTTGAAGGACATCATGGAGCTTCTCAAGCGTGATATCACCCTTGACCTGGATTCGCCGCCAGATGGACGGGTGGCTGTGCTGTAGCGTCACTTTTATTTGATAGATATTTTGGCCCATGTCCTCCTCTCCTCCACTTTTTGTGTGATCCCGCAATCCGCTACTACGCATCATTCTCCTCACCAAACAACTCCTTTTTGAAACCGAATTCGCGCATATCTTTAATGTGCATCGGGTACAGAATGCCATCCAAGTGATCGCATTCGTGTTGCACCACGCGGGCGTGAAAGCCGTGTACTTCGCGTTGAAAGTGCGTGCCGTGCTGGTCAAATCCGGAGTAACGTAAATGAGTATAACGCGGCACCCGGCCGCGCATGCCGGGGACGCTCAGGCAACCTTCCCAGCCGTCTTCCATGATGCCAGTCAATGGCTCCAGCACCGGGTTAATCAGTATAGTGGTGGGCACCGGCGCCATATCAGGGTAACGTGGATTTTTGTCGATACCAAAAATCACCACGCGTTTGCTGATGCCAATTTGCGGCGCGGCCAAGCCTGCGCCGTTTAAGGCGGACATGGTGTCAAACATGTCGTCAATCAGCGCCTGCAATGCGGAGTCGTGAAAGTCGGTGATGGGTTCAGAGGCGTGCCACAACAGTGGGGCGCCCATACGTAATACTTCGCGGATTGCCATAGTGGTTCTTGCGGTTGCCCTCTCCCACTCGTGGGAGGGTGTTCAAATGCTTGAAACAAGAAAGGCAGGGTTGCCCCCGCCTTTCTGTTTACTGACTTCTTACTGCACCCATCGTTATTTTACGCGTGGATCAAGTGCGCCTTTGCTGTAACGCTTGACCATGTCTTCCAGGTTGATCGGCTTGATCTTGGAAGCCTTGCCTGCAGTGCCGAAGGCTTCATAACGGATTTTGCAGATTTCCTGCATGGCTTTGGTGGACGCCTTGAAGAATTTGCGCGGGTCAAATTCCTTGGGGTTGTCGCCCATGGCTTTGCGCATGGCGCCGGTGGCGGACAGACGCAGGTCGGTGTCGATGTTAATTTTACGCACGCCGTGCTTGATACCTTCCTGGATTTCTGACAGGGGCACGCCGTAGGTTTCGCCGATATCACCGCCGTATTGATGAATGATCTTCAGCCATTCCTGGGGCACGGATGATGAACCGTGCATAACCAGATGTGTGTCGGGGATGCGCGCATGGATTTCTTTGATGCGGCCGATAGCAAGGATGTCGCCGGTAGGTGGGCGGGTAAACTTGTACGCGCCGTGGCTGGTGCCGATGGCGATGGCCAGTGCGTCTACTTTGGTAGCTTTAACAAATTGTGCGGCTTCTTCGGGGTCGGTGAGCAGCATGGAATGGTCCAGCTTGCCTTCGGCGCCGCTGCCATCTTCTTCGCCAGCCATACCGGTTTCCAGAGAACCCAGGCAACCCAGTTCGCCTTCTACGGATACACCGCAGGCATGGGCTATTTCGGCAACCCGGCGGGTGATGTCGGCATTGTATTCATACGATGCCGGGGTTTTGGCATCTTCTTTCAGGGAACCGTCCATCATCACCGAGGTGAAACCGCTCTGAATCGAGCGCAAGCACACCGCAGCAGACGCGCCGTGATCCTGATGCACAACAATCGGGATGTCAGGATAGGTTTCAACCGCCGCCAGCATCAGGTGACGCAGGAACGCTTCGCCAGCATACGAACGGGCGCCGGCAGACGCTTGCAGAATCACGGGGCTGTCGGTTTCAGCGGCAGCCTGCATGATGGCCTGCACTTGTTCCAGGTTGTTAACGTTAAACGCGGGTACACCATAACCATACTCAGCAGCATGGTCCAAAAGTTGGCGTAGGGATATTAAAGCCATGATATTCTCCTCTTACAGTTTCTATTAAAGTTAAAAAATCTAAAAAATCGGTAGTTGGCGTTATGCCCTCTCCCCAACCCGCTTGCGGGAAAGGGTGAGCAAGTCTCAACTCTGTGGCGCCACCATGTCGCCCACACGTACAATCTTCATGGCGTTGGTGCCGCCATGTACGCCCATCAAATCACCTTTGGTGATGATAACCAGATCACCATCACGCACCGCGCCCCGCCGCACCAGTTCATCTACGGCTTCCATATTCACCTGGGCATGGTCAGTGGTTTTCACGTCGAAATTAATGGGATATACGCCACGGTACAGCGTCACCTTTCTACGCGTTGCCACTTGCGGAGTGAGCGCATAAATGGGGATGCCGGAACTAATGCGCGACATCCACAATGGCGTTGAGCCAGACTCGGTAAGCGCCGCAATGGCCTTTACACCCAGATGGTTTGCGGTGTACATACACGCCATGGCAATCGCCTCGTCAATAAGGTCAAAGTGCGTATTCAAACGGTGATCCGAGGTCATCGCCGAGGGTTGCTTCTCAGCCTCCAAGCAGATGCGCCCCATGGCCGCTACCGCTTTGGCCGGGAATTTACCACTGGCGCTTTCTGCCGATAGCATCACCGCATCCGTACCGTCCAGCACGGCGTTGGCAACGTCAAACACCTCAGCACGCGTGGGGATGGGATTTTCAATCATCGACTCCATCATTTGCGTGGCGGTAATTACTACGCGGTTCATGGAGCGTGCCAGTTTGATAATGCGCTTTTGCACTGCCGGCAATTCGGCATCGCCAATTTCTACGCCCAGATCACCGCGCGCCACCATCACTGCATCTGACGCCGCGATAATTTCTTCGAGATTTTCAATCGCTTCGGCGCGTTCGATTTTCGCAACGATGCCACCGTGTCCGCCCGCTTCGCGCAACAACGTGCGTGCGTAGTGAATGTCTGCGGCGCTGCGCGGAAAAGACACCGCCAGATAATCTGCCTGCATTTCTGCGGCAAGCACAATATCGGCACGGTCTTTATCGGTGATCGCGGCGGCTGACAAGCCGCCGCCTTGACGATTGATGCCCTTGTTATTGGAAAGTGCGCCGCCCACGGTGACCTGGCAGATAATCTGCTCATCAGCCACCTGCTCTACCCACAATACAATACGACCGTCATCGAGCAACAACACGTCGCCGCGATTAACATCATTAGGCAGATTTTTGTAAGTGATGCCAACGCGCTCTGCGGTGCCATCGAGCACCCCGCAACGCGCATCCAGAATAAATTTCGCACCTTCCTGCAGAATGACCTTGCCTTCGCGGAAACGGTCAATGCGAATCTTCGGCCCCTGCAGATCGGCTAACACACCGACTTGACGGCCATAGGCAACAGCGCGGTTACGCACTGCCTCGGCACGTCTTCTATGATCTTCTGCGGCACCATGAGAAAGGTTGAGCCGCACAACATCCACACCTGCTTCAATAATACCATCCAGCACCAGGGGATCATCAGTGGCAGGCCCCACGGTTGCAACTATTTTGGTTCGTCTTAGCATTTTTCCATTTCAGTTTTTTATAAATCTCGGGGGAGCAGCATAGCCACAATTATTTTTTAGCGCGCTCTTCCAGAATCGCCACCGCAGGGAGTGTTTTGCCTTCGAGAAATTCCAGAAAAGCACCGCCGCCAGTAGAAATATAAGAAATCCTGTCTGCGATATTGTATTTGGCGATAGCCGCCAGTGTATCACCTCCACCCGCAATCGAAAACGCTGAACTTTCGGCAATCGCCATGGCCAATCTGCGGGTGCCTTCGCCAAACTGGTCAAACTCGAACACGCCCACCGGGCCGTTCCAGACAATGGTACCGGCCTTTCTCAGAATTTCGGCAAAGGCTTCAGAGGTTTGTGGGCCAATATCAAAGATCATGTCGCTACTGCTTACAGCATCCACTGCCTTCAGGGTGGCCTTGGCGGTTTCGGAGAATTCACTGCCCACCACCACATCGGTCGGCACTGGAATGGCCGAATTGCGCTTCTTGGCCTGTTCCGTCAAACGCTTGGCTTCAGGGATCAAATCTTTTTCGCTCAACGACTTGCCCACGCCATATCCAGCCGCTTCGATGAAGGTATTGGCAATACCGCCACCGACAATCAACTGATCAACCACTTTGGACAATGATTCCAGCACGGTGAGCTTGGTAGAGACCTTGGAGCCGCCCACAATCGCCACCAGCGGGCGCTTGGGGTTGAGCAGTGCTTTGCCCAGCGCTTCCAGCTCCGTCGCCAGCAACGGGCCTGCACAGGCTAATGGGGCATATTTGGCTACGCCGTGGGTGGAGGCTTCAGCGCGGTGCGCCGTGCCAAACGCGTCCATCACAAATACATCGCACAGCGCGGCATATTGTTTGGCAAGCTCATCGCCATTTTTCTTTTCGCCTGTGTTAAAGCGCACGTTTTCAAAGACCACCACTTCGCCCGAAGCAACATTAACGCCACCCAGGTAATCTTTTACCAGGCGCACCGGCTTGCCGAGCAGC